>JAIRZA010000020.1 GCA_031267475.1 Spirochaetaceae bacterium
CTCCATATCGACCAGACCCGCAATACTCGTGTCGTCGCCCTTCCCTTTGGTGGCGAATGAATCCGCCAGGTCGCCTATTTGTTTAACAGTGGAATCAAAACCCTCGCCGGCAAAGGTAAGCGCAATGGTACGATACAACTTAAAAAGATGCTTTTCGTTTCCTTCAACAGGATAGTTGTCGTCCACGCCGTCGCTGCACAGAAAGACGGCTGCCGGCGGGGCTTTTTCCGCATGGTACGAAAAAAACAAGCGGGCGTTTTTTACCGCGTCGTCATCGCATATCGAAGTGGTTACGTTAAGATAGCACCGCTCATCCCATGGAACAGGCTGATCAAAACTGCCGTCCTCGTAAAGCGCGGTAAACCGGCCGTCGCCAATATGAATACCAAACCAGTAGTGATCGGTAATGGCGGCGGCTATCAGCGTTGCGCCGTAGGCTTTGTTGCAATCCTTGCCGGCCTCGTATTTTTTGCGGTGTTTTTCATCAGCCTTTGCCAACTCCTCCTCCGTAAAAGGAGCGGAGGTATAGTCGTTTTCAACGTTCACCTGCCACGCGGCGATGACGTGTTTAATAAAATCCCGTAAAGATTTTTCAAAATCAGCCTTTTCCGGCGGCTTAGGTGTTATAATAAGCGTTCTGGCAAATTTCGACCGGTTAATATCCGCAAACCGCAATATACCCCTAAGGGCGCATTTAACAGCCAATTCCGCGCCCTTCGCGCTGCGAAAGCAGTTGTCGTCGCCGTGGCCGTCGGACACTACGGCTGCGGCAACAGTTTCATTCTTACGGCTCATAGAGCAATCTTCGCAGCCTTTGCCGTGTTTGATATGGCTGCTTCCGGTTACCGTTACGGCGAAAGATTGACAGCCGCCCATTACCAGTCGTCCTGATCATTATCCGGCGCGGCGGCGATTTCTTCTTCCTGGAATTCCCGCAGATTGACGTTTAATTCCTGCTGCTTTTGCTCGTCTCCGGCATAAGCGCCGAAATCGCCGGCGTGGGAGCTTTTACTGGCAACCTGAGAGGCGCGGACGCTGACAAACTTAATCATCTTTTTGAGCATCGCGGTGTTATGCACCTCCAATACCGCCTCCATGCTGCCGGTAAATTCTTTGAGCATATCCTTGTTAGCGTCGTCGCCGATGGCGATTGCCACTTTGACAGCCGCCTTAAACCAGTTGTTTTGCCGCAGGGTTTGCAGGGCGCTCCACCATTCGTCGGTGGGCTCGCCGTCTGAAAGCAGGAAAATCGCCGGCGCAAAGGATCCCGTAGCCTCCTGCATAAAAGCCTTGGTGGAAAGTTTGTCGTTCAACGACTTACAAGCCGCGCCAAAATCAGTAACACCGGCGGCGTCAAGATAATTCCAGCGAAACTGGTCGCACTCCACCGGACCGCCGGCGGTCAGCCAGCGCGCGCCGGAAGAAAACTCAAGGGCGGCGATTTTTATCTGCGCGTCCGCGTTGTCGTTGGACACCTCCTTGATTGCGGGGATAACCTCTTCTATGGACGTGTTCACCGCGCCAATCTTGCTGCCGTCCATGCTCCCTGAAGTGTCAATGACGAAAAACAATACCATCGTCCTGCGAGGAATTTCAATTTTGTCGATTAATGCCATCTGCGATTCTCCTTTTCATAAGCCGCAGTCCCAAAATCCGGTATTTTGGGACTGCCTCAATTTATATGATTTCAGCCTCTGCGCTGCCAAAACTGATACTCATCCCCTTCTTAAGCATAAACGCCGCGTTGGGCTCAATAGTCGCCTGCGGCATCTTGTCGCCCCCTTCGGAGATACTCCAACTTTTGCCTGATACGTTCTTCAGCTTAAAAACGCCGTCCGCGGCGCTTATCTCGCCGGCAAGCGTTTCAAAATCATCACTGTCTTTTTCCGTATGACAGGTATATAGCTTTGCCCGCTGGTGAACCGGCAGGTTGTAGCGGTATGTTTTTATGTAAAGCGGAAAAGTATTTGCTTTGCCGCAGGCGGGGCAGGGGTTCGGCGCAGCCGGGTCGGCAAAGTACACCTCCCCGCATGGGCACTTGTATATTTCGCCGCGCATACGGATAAAGAGGCGGAGCCAGTCCTGCTCGATTATCCTGTTCGCCGGATTGCTTAGCGCGTCTTTGCTAAAGGCTTTGATAAACAACTCCTGCGCGTAACGCGGCAAAAAAGGCCAGCGGTTAATCGCCCCTTTGTGCAGCCCGTGCACAGGCCGGTTGGATTTGTCATCCGGGTCAAAAATGAACACCGGAGTTTCGCCGTAGATTTTCTTTTCATGCGCCGCGTCCATGCACACCGGGCAGGCGGCCTTGCCTTCCAGTGGATGATTGTTGGTCCAGAGCATGAACAACACTACCGAAAGCGAAAACCGGTCGGTCTTTATATCGGGACGGGCGTTTTTGGCGACAATTTCCGGAGCCATGTAGCGGGCTTTCCCGGCGATGCCGGAATTTTTGCCGTATTCGGAAACATTGTCGTTGTCGCAAATGAGTACATCGCCGTTTTTAGGGTTGATAAAAAAGTTGCCGTCATTCAAATCCTGATAGCTGCAACCCTTCCGGTGTAGTTCCCGAAAGCCGGCGGTTATTTGCAAGGCCGCGTTGGTCATGGCCGTTATGCTGGCAAACCCCTCCCTGCCGATAAGGAACTTTGTAAAATCCTTGTATTCGGGCGGACGTAAATCCATGATGTAGCCAAAGGCTGCGCCTGACTTTACAGTGATGTCCTCCGGCCAAAGAAAAGCGTCCGAGGGTCTCGCTCTCTTAATGTTGTTCTCTAAATTTGCATAGAACTTGCCGGGGGCTTTGATTTTTTTGCCCGAATACCATTTAAGAGCTTTGCTCGCGCCGTTGTAATCGACCTGATACACGGCCCCCTGTCCTCCTTCGCCGAGTTTCTGGTCAACTACCACTTTAGCCATGTTTCTGGTTTTTATAGAAAACCCTTTGGGTAAATCAGCCATTTTTTTTGCCGCTCCTTTTCCTAATAAAATTAAAGGATCTCTCACGATTCATATTAGAGTTGTTCAAGAATTTCAATTTTTTGAACAACAGCCGCTTAAAAACAGTAAAATGTGAAGTATTTGAGCCTGTTCCAAAACCGGTTATTTTGTAACAGGCTCTTGCAGTTTTTCGCCCTATGGGCGCGTCATGATGACGACAAAACTGCGGTTTCATAGGTTGCTGGACAAGCTTTGCTTGTCTCCCCAAAAACTGAAGTTTTGGAACAGCCTCATTTTTCAAGGCTTTTTCTACAAGCGGCCATGCTGTTGAACGGGTTCGTCTAATATAATAGTGGAGGCGGTGTCGAGTTTTCGGCTTACAATGGCTGCTGGAGCGAACCTGCGTGGTTTGGCGCGGGGGTTTTAGAGCGAGGGGGGGGGGGGGGGATGCTGCAAATGAATACCGGCATAAATCCGCCGGTATATATCTGTAAAATTTGCTGGTTTCGTTCAAATGCGTTTCCTTTTTTATTTCTATTTTATGGCGCTCTAAAACGTCAAAAGCGGTTGTCGTTTTCACGGTTTTAAGCCGCCTAAACAAAATCCCCGCCACCGCTAGAATATCACACCTTGACGAAAGCGAGAAGTATCGCCGGCTCAACGCGCAAAGCGCGTTGAGCTTCGGAGTTTGCGCGGAGCGCAAACTCCATGACCTTGTCAAAGTTTCAACGGCTGGCAGTCGCGTATGCCAATCGCTTTTATCGAAGCTAAGACGCAAAGCGAAGACGGCTTACGGTACGCCGCCGCGAAGCGGATATGAAACCCGCTGGCGGGCGCGGAGCGAAACTCCACACCCTCGGTGAAGTTCCAGCGTATGTGGGACACTACCGCGTAGGGCTGAACACGCGGGGCGTGTTCGGCTTTCGGAGTTTTGCACAGCAAAACTCCAGACCTTCGATAGGATTTGGGGATGCCGCCGCGTAGCGGATATGGGCTCAACGCTGCGCGTTGAGCTCCGGAGTTTCGCGGAGCGAAACTCCATGCCCGTGTTGTATGAGAGACTCGCGGGATGATAGCACGGAGCGCATAGAAACCCACTGGTGGGGGCGGGCTTTACAAAAACAGTGTTTTTGCGTTATCCTAGAACAGGGTGGGGATATAACAAAATATGATCGGGCTGACCAGCAGAACTTAAACGCCGCGAGAAGCAGCGCTTAAACTACCAGAACAACCCATTTTCAAACAGCAAAATTTTTGCCGCGCAAAAAATTCCCCGCGCCTAATATTCAGTCAGGAGACACCCACTGTGTTAGACGAATTACAGCGAAACGCGCCCATATTTTTACTCCTATTCGCGCGCTCCATCGCCATGATAGAGACCGCGCCGCTTTTTTCATCTGACGCCATTCCGCAGACTGCCAAAATATCACTAGCACTATTCGCAGCCTTTGCCATATACCCGCAAACACCCGCGACAAACAACTGGGCGGAACTACCCGGCATAACAGAAGGACCCTTCACCCTAAAATACGCATTATTACTAATAGGCGAAGGCGTAATCGGCATAATAATAGGCTTTTTAATGACAATCATTTTTGCCGCAGCCTCAAGCGCCGGACAATTTTTCTCATTACAAATGGGCTTCGGCGCGTCA
>JAIRZA010000039.1 GCA_031267475.1 Spirochaetaceae bacterium
AAAGTCATTGAAGGTAAAGACGGCCTTTTTATCGCGATGCCGAGCAGGAAGAACAAGACGGGCGACTATAAAGATGTCGCGCATCCTATAAACGTCGAATTTAGGACGGAAATGCAAGATAAGATCTTGGAAAAATACAACTCCGGTAACTTTCAAGAGGGTGACGCAGACTAAGTTTAACAGTTGCGGCGTATGGATTGCTGTACGCCGTCTTTCCCCGGCTTTGCGGCTGGGGTCATTTTATTGGGCCGTAGGCAAGTGGTAAGCCACCGGGTTTTGGCTCCGGCATGCACAGGTTCGAATCCTGTCGGCCCAAAAACGGCAGCGCCGCCGTCAAGTTTATGAGCTTGCTCCGGCGGCGCGAAAATTGTAATCTTTTGTGGTATGGCGGGTAATTCTTTCGGTCAGATTTTTAGAGTAACAACGTTTGGCGAGTCGCACGGCGCCGCTGTAGGATGCGTCGTTGACGGCTGCCCCGCGGGGCTGCCGTTGGACATTGATACTGTACGGCGGGATTTGGCGCGGAGAAAGCCGGGCGGCGGCGGCGTTTCGACATCGCGGCAAGAAACTGACGAGCCGGAAATCCTTTCGGGCGTATTTGAGGGGCGTACGCTTGGAACGCCCATAGCCATTGTGATACGCAACACGGCGCAGCGATCGCAAGATTATGATAAACTTAAAGATGTATACCGTCCGGGGCACGCGGATATGGTATGGGACTTTAAGTACGGCTTTCGAGACTATCGCGGGGGCGGGCGAAGTTCCGCTCGCGAGACTGCGGCGCGTGTCGCGGCGGGCGCTGTAGCGCGGGCATTCCTCGCCGAAAACGGCGTAAGCGTATGCGCGTGGTCGCAGTCCATTGCCGGAATAGAAGCGCCTTCTTCAAGCGACAATGATTTTGATATTCAAGAGGCCGAAGTAAACAGTTTTCGTATTCCATGCAAACGCACAGCGGATATGATCGCCGGCAAAATCGAGGAACTCCGTAAAGCGGGCGAAAGCGCGGGCGGCGTGGTGGAATGTCAAGCGCGGGGATTGCCGGCGGGATTAGGCGACCCTGTCTTTGATAAATTAGACGCGCTGCTATCCCGCGCCGTCATGTCTCTGGGCGCGGTTAAAGGCATAGAGTTCGGGGCTGGTTTTGCCGCCGCCTCCATGAAAGGCTCGGAATCTAACGACAGACCTCTTGCTTTCGAAAATAATGGAAAAATCAACTATGCAGGCAATAATGCCGGCGGCGTTTTAGGCGGCATTTCAAACGGCGCTTGCTTAGTGTTCCGCGCGGCGTTCAAGCCTGTTCCTTCGATAGCGCGGAAACAACGCTCGCTTGACCGCGCGGGGCGTGAAGTTGAGCTTGAAATAGCGGGACGGCATGATATATGCGTCTGTCCACGCGCCGCGCCTGTTGTGGAGGCTATGACGGCGCTGGTGCTGGCCGATCTTATGCTGCGTAGACGCGCCGACAGATATGACACGATTTAGCGCCTGCCCCGCGCTTGTTCTGCGGGTGCGTCCAAGCGGCGAATCAAACCGTGAAGCCGTCTTCCTTACCGCTAACGCGGGGATTTCACGCGCCTTTGTTTACGGAGGGGCTAAAAGCAAACTGCGCTCTTATGTTTCGCCATTCCATTCGGGCGGGCTTTATTTGTACCACGACCCTGTAAGGGATTCTTACAAAGTAACGGATTTCGATGTACGAAACTGGCGTCCCGGTATTAGGGAAAATTATGATAGGTCGATGGCGGCCGCGGCTATAGCCGAGACTGTAATTGCCGGTTTTGGCGGCGGCTGTAACTGGAATGAAGCGCTTGAACAGGCAAACGCCTCGCTTGACGCTATGGAGCTGGCGGACGCTGCAAATATCTCGCGTGTCTTGGTCCATTTCTTGTGGAATTGGGCGGAGCTGACTGGTATCTACAGCGGGGACCGGCGTTTCAGGCTCTCAGCCCCGGCTCTTCGCTGGCTTGAAACAAGTTCCACGCTTCCCGCCGCCGAAGTTTGCTCTCTTGGTTTGGACAGCGCGTCTTTTCTTGAAGCGAAAAATTTCTGCACTAACTTAATCGCTTCCGCTATAGGCCGCCGCCTAAAAAGCTGGGAATGGTAGCATAACGGCAAAGGTTTTTACCCCCCACCCCCATAGAAAAAACAATTGTTTACACTCCGTCTGTCTTAAAGGGTAATCATGAATAGAGTTGTTCAAAAATTGTGATTAAAACAAGTCCAACAACCCTCTTGGTTGTTGGTCTTGCCTCGAGTTAATAATTTTCAGGTTTTATCTGAAAATAAGATTTTGGATGAGAGCAGACAGGACAGATTTCGGGGGCTTTCTTGCCAATGGCTATGTGTCCGCAATTACGGCACTGCCATATCGTGTCGCCGTCCCGCGAGAATACAAGTCCGCCTTCTATGTTGGCGAGCAGCTTCCTGTAGCGGGCCTCGTGCTCTTTTTCAACATTTCCAACCGCCTCAAACAGCGCCGCTATTTTGGTAAAACCTTCTTCGCGCGCGATTTTGGCAAAATTGGCGTACATATCCGTCCATTCATAATTTTCGCCGTCAGCCGCGTCCTTCAAGTTTGTGATTGTGTCCGGCACCGCGTCTGCATGAAGCGCCTTGAACCACATTTTTGCGTGTTCCTTCTCGTTTTCGGCGCTTTCAAGGAAAATAGCGGCTATCTGCTCGTAGCCGTCCTTGGCGGCTTTGGAGGCATAGTACGTGTACTTGTTACGCGCCTGCGATTCTCCCGCAAACGCCGCCTGTAAATTAGCTTCTGTTTTAGAACCTTTTAATTCCATGCTTTCTCTTTAACTCCTTCTATTCTACTTTAAATTTACCAACTTCATTTACCAGTACGTCAATATTATTCTTGTTGTCCACGCTGATTTCGTTGACGCGGTTTACGGCTATGTTGATTTGATCCGCGCCTGTCGCCATCTCGTTCATGCCGTTTTCAAGTTCCTGCGTAACGTTACCAAGGTTCTTGCTTTCATTGATAACCTCGCGGCTGCCTTCCAGCATTTCTTTGGAACTGGCCTTGACCATCTGCGTAACTTCGTTCAACTGGCTTATCGCCTCCAGAATCTGCTGGCTGCCCGCGCTCTGCTCTTCCATGGCGTTGCGGATATTTTCTTCTTGATCGGAAACTGTCTTGACTCCGGTGTCTATGGCTTCAAACTTGTTCAACACCGCGTCTGTCGAGCGGGTGATTTTGTCGATGCTGTCTTTGATTTTTTTCAGTACAGACGAGATTGTTTTGGACTGCTCACCGGAGGATTCGGCAAGTTTACGGATTTCATCCGCGACAACCGCAAAGCCTTTGCCCGCCTCGCCCGCGTGCGCGGCCTCGATAGCTGCGTTCATCGATAAAAGGTTCGTTTGACTGGCGATGTTTTCCATTACCGCGTTGATTTCAAGCAGGCCTTCGGACTCGCGGGCGATTTGCTGAATGTCCGCGGCTACATCCTGTAGTCCGCCGCGCCCGACTTCGGAAGCGTCCGCCAATTCTTTGACGTTAAGTCCGTTTTTAACAAGGGTTTGCGCTACCGACTGGATGTTCGCCAGCATTTCTTCAACCGCGCTTGAAGATTGAGAAACACTGCTGGTCTGTTTCTCTACGAGTCCGTTCAGTTTGTCTAAATTCAATGTTATTTGTTCCATTGTGGCGTTGGTTTCGGTAACGGAAGCGGCTTGATTTACAACTTGTCCTTTAATGCTCTGTATATTTGATGTGATTTCGTTTATCGCGGCGGCTGTCTCCGTCATGTTTGAGGCAAGCTCATTGCCTATATCCGACAGTGTAACGGTCTGATTTTTGATGGATTTAACCAAATTCTGAATTTTTTCCATGGTTTGATTGAAGTACAAGCCCATTTCACCGATTTCATCGTTTGAATTCACCGCTATGCGGCTGGTAAGATCACCTTCGCCCTGCGCTATGTCTTTCATGCGTAATCCGACAAAAACAATTTGCTGAGCTATATTCCCAGAAACAAACCAGATGATAATGACTGATATAAGTATCATACCAACGGCGATT
>JAIRZA010000138.1 GCA_031267475.1 Spirochaetaceae bacterium
GCGTATAATCCACGCGCAAAGCATATTCTAATTTTCCAAGAGCTTCTTCAGGGTTAATCTCCTTCAACTTCTCGTAGGCTTCCTGGATGAGGCTCCGGGCTAAAGTTTCCGCATCCGCGTTTTCCATCGTTTCATAAAAGCGGATTCACCGCTTCCGCCCCCCCTTATTATTATAGTTATAATTCAGTTTTTTACAAGGGGGCGAAACTGCGGCAATTGCGAACTTTCGCTGTCGCGCTGCGGCTTGCGGTGATTTATGCGCGAACAGGGGCGGGGGCGGGCTAAGTTTGGGGGTTCGCCTCGTGTTCCAGCGCCTTTTCCAGAGCGCGGGCAAATTGATCGCCGCAGGAAGTGGGTTTTCCTCCGCAAGAAATTCCTTTGAGGTTTTTTATTACATCCGCGGCCGGCATTCCTTCGCATAGTTTTGAAATCGCTTTTAGGTTGCCGTTACAGCCGCCGTCAAAATTAATTGACTGAACCTTGCCTTCGTCGTCAATATCAAAAAAAATTCTGGAAGGGCAAACTCCTGAAGTTTTATATTCAAACATATCATATTCCTCCTGCTAAATAAAATACACAAAAACCAGTTTCATGGCAACTTTTCCGGGCAATTCCGAATACAAAAACCATCAGAGATCTCTCCCGCCGATGGAGAGCAAAATTCAGTTCAATAATTTTCAGCAGTTTTTTTGAATTCGGAAATTGCCGGCTTGATAAAAAACAAGCTCGCCACCCGCGCGCCTGTTGCGGCTTCTCTATCTTGACCGTATCTCCCGACTGCTCTATCACGTATAACCCCGCTTTCAACGCCGCCCGCCGCACACTATCAGGCATTATCGCCCCGGCCAGCGCCCCATATATATTCTTGCGCTTGTCGCCCAGCTCGTCCTTGTAACTCCGTAAGAACGCCAAACGCTCGATATGGTCTTCAATATCCTGACCGTTCGGCTTGGACTTCACCTCCACGCCCACGATAGATTCGCCGTTCTCCAAGAGGATGTCAAACTCCGCGCCGGCATTGCCGTCTTCGCGGAAGAGCTTGCGCTCCCTGCATACGTCTTTGAAATGATAACCTAGCGCGTTAAACTTATCAACGATGTTGGGGACGACTAAATGTTCGGCGAGTTCGCCGAAACGGTTGCTTAGATCGCCCATACTCTTTTGCAGCGTTTTCATCTGCCGATCGGTCTCCTTCATTCGGCGGTCGGTCTCAGCGCCGTTTTCTTTCAAGAGGCGCTCTGTTTCTTTAATGGAATCGCGGGTTTCCATTAAAGCCGCCCAGTCTTGCTCGAAACTCAAGCCCATTTGGGGCTGTATTGTTGTTTCTGCCATTTTCTACTCCTTAAATATAGTGTCTGGTAGGACACGTTACTTGTCAAGTAGATTTTTGCCGGTTTGCCCGCTCTGCTTTTGCCGCCGCGCTTTGGTGTGTATTACGCCGTAGTTTTTTTGAATTCGGAATTGTTGCAAGTTTTCATAAAACAGTAGAGGCTGTTCCAAAACTTCAGTTCTTGGGGAGACAAGCAAAGCTTGTCCAGCAACCTATAAAAACCGCAGTTTTGTCGTCATCATGACGCGCCCGTAGGGCGAAAAACTGCAAGAGCCTGTTCCAAAATAACCGATTTTGGAATAGGCTCACGTATACGGAAAATCCGGAAGATTTTATTGGGCTTGTTCAGTAACTTGCTTGGCTGCTGAACAGGTCTTGCGATTTTTCAGGCTAAGTCTTGCAAAATCGCGTTATTTTATAACACAAAGCGTCCTTGCGGAGTTGCGAGCAAGTTTAAGCGAAAGGAGTTGCGTAAAATAATGAAAAGCGCTTTTGCGATAATTATATGTTTCGTGTTGTTTACAGCGTGCTCGACACCGCGTCTCGCCGTGCTGCCGTTCATAAATGGAGACGCTATCACGGACGATATCGCGAATGATGTTGGGGAAACTTTCGCTTGGCAGCTTGCCAACGCTTCCGCCGCTCACAGGTTTTATGAAATAATCCCGATAACGCCTAAGATACAAAATGATATAAGGCACGAGCGCGCGTATCATTCAGCGTTCGACACCGCCAAAGAATTACGCGCCGATTTTGTGATGTTGTCTTTTGTTAAGGCTTTGGGTGATAAATGGCTTTTTTATATTGTGATTATGGATGTTAAAACGAAAGAGCTTATCGCGGGCGATTACAGGGAATTTAAATATCTTTCGGATATTCCGAATTTCTTTACTTCAATGACGCGAAAGATGATGACTGTTTCTCAGCGGAATATCACAGAGCGCAAGAAAAGGTACCGGTATATACCAACGCTCGCGGTTGATATTTTGCAGACGCCGCCGTCCGAATATATTACTCTTAACGACGCTGTGGTGCTGACTCAGCTTATGGCTAACGAGATGGCGAATAATGGCAAGTTCAGAGTCTTTCCACGCACTGATGTCTTTGACGCGGCGGGTGTGTTTTATGGCGGCGAGGGGCATTTGGCGGAGGCGGCAAATGCTGTTTACGGGACTAAAACCGATACTGTCGCCGCGGTTTATGTTGACGACCTGCCGCCCGCCGATTATGTATTAACTAGCAAAATATCATCGCTGGAAACGCCGCCGGAGCCTCCTTTTGACTTGCTGGGTGAAATTTTGTATATAAAGAAAAATCGTCTTGTTATAGGGAATCAGGTAACTTTTAATCGTGTTGAAAACGCGCCCGCGCGTGTTTCTCAGTTAGCCGCCTTGTTGAGCAGTTTAACTACTATCCCTCCTCCCCCGCGCTGATTTAGCGGGTTTCGGGTGTGTAACAAGCGAGTGTCTTGTTAATCAAATTCAAATGCGAGGGATGTGAAATGAACGAGCTATCGATACAAACTTTTGGCGGCAGTCGTGAAAAAGCCGCGGTTTACCGGCGTACTTTGACTTTTCTGATTTCAGCCGCTGTCCACAAGGCGCTTCCATACCGTAATATTTATGTCCATCAGTCTTTGGGAAATGCTTACTATTACACGTTTACCGGCGGGCAGAATGCCTCTGAAGACGAGGTTGGCAAGCTTAAAGCTGAAACACGGCGATTAATCGATCTTGATATAGAAATATTTTCGCGTGATTTGGAGTATCGTGAAGCGCTTGACTATTTTTTAGAGAACAAGCAGGACGATACTGCTTTGCTTATTCGTCAGCGCGGCGGGGCGCGTATAAAGGTGAATCAGTTAAATGATTTTATCGATTTATATTACGCTCCGTTGTTGCAGCGTACAGGTTTGATATTGTCGTTTGATATTTCGCTGTATCACGAGGGTTTTTTACTGCGGTTTCCATACGACGGCGGCGGCGGTTTGGGAAATATTCCTGATAATTCAAAAATATTTTCTGTGTGTGAAGAGTATAAAAAATGGAGGCGTATATCGGGTGTTACTTCGGCTGGGCATATCAACGGGCTTATAACGGACGGGTCTATCGATGAATTTATTTGTATAAATGAGGCGTTTCAAGAGAAGCAGATTGCATTTATCGCGGATGAAATCTATAAGCGCCGCGAGAATGTTAAGCTTGTTCTTATCGCGGGGCCGTCAAGTTCTGGTAAAACGACAACGGCTAAGCGTTTGTCTATTCAGCTAAAGGTGCTTGGTATAGAGGCAATGGCTATAAGTCTTGATGATTATTATCTGCACCCGGATAAAGCTCCTAAAGATGAATATGGAAAACCGGATTTAGAGTGTCTTGAGGCTTTGGATGTTGATTATATTAATAAGCAGTTGCTGGATATTTTTGACGGGAAGGATGTTACGTTGCCGGTTTTTGATTTTAAAACCTGCGAGCGTAAAGATGGCAGGACGATTCGTCTAAAGGAGCGTCGCGAGCTGCTTCTAGTCGAGGGTATTCACGGGCTTAATGATACGCTCACGCACCGGATTAAGGCTGAAAATAAATTTAAAATATATGCGTCTGTGCTGGCGCAGATAAATATAGACGACCATAACAGGGTGAGTACGCGCGATAATCGTCTGCTGCGCCGTATTGTGCGTGATAACCGGTTTAGAAAAACTAGCGCCTTAAATACTATGGCGATGTGGGAGAGTGTTCAGCGCGGCGCTGAACAGCATATATTTCGTTTTGAAAATAGCGCGGACGCGGTTTTTAATTCGTCTCTTGATTACGAAATACATATTCTGAAATGCTATGTCGAGCCTTTGCTGCGCGGTATTAAGCCGGGGTGTCCTGAGTATAACGAGGCTGTCAGGCTTTTGGATTTTCTTGATAAGTTTAATATGCTGCCGGCGCGTGTTGTTCCGGGTAATAGTATTCTGCGTGAATTTATTGGCGAAAGTGATTTCAAGTATTAGTTGTTAAAAAATGTTTGTTCAACGGCTTCCGGTATAGGGTGTGTTGGGGGGGGGGGGGGATGTTTACGGGAGTCCTATTCTGTTGATTGGCCAATAGCGAAAGAGGGCTTTTCCGCTTATGGAGTTGGCCGGGACTGGTCCCCATGTGCGTGAATCATTTGTATTGCTTCTATCGTCGGAGAGTACAAAAAATTCATCTGTATCTAATACTATTTTTTCCATGTTGCCTGAAAAAGGGATCGCTTCGTCCCAAATGGCTGGGACGTTGGGGATGTTTATTTCATAGAGTTTATCTGATAGTTCAAATTCTGTGAATATGTACGCATTGCCGGCGGGTTGTACACGGAGTACATAATTGCTCATTGATATTGTGTCGCCGGGGAATGCTATTACTCGTTTAATAAATATTTGATCCTCAACGCCGTGTAATCCTATTCTGTTCAGCGAAAAAAATCTTACGAGTTTATTGAGTATTGTTTTTGGTCCGCCGTAATTTTGATAAATGTTTTTATTTATTAAAACTATGCTGCCGCGCTCAGCGGGTAGTTTATCAATAAATGGTATGCCGGGCAGGATTCTTTTTATTACGGTTGATGAAAATATGAATCTGTCTCCGTGATTGAGCGATGGCTGCATTGACGAATTTTCAATGACGTGCATTGAAAAAAAAAGATTTGTTATAAATATATATATAAGGAAAAATAATATTATTATAAAAAATACGCCGCGTCTTTTCGCGGCTATGTTTTTTTTGTCGGTGTAAGAATATCTGAGCGCTTTATCAAACATATTGCTCTGCCTATTTTAGAAATGTAACGCGGCGCATGGGCCAGTAAATAAACGAGCCTTTTCCTAAAATCTTTTCGGCGCGTACTGTGCCAAAATAGCGTCCGTCATGCGAATTATCGCGGTTGTCTCCTAGCGGCAGTATGTGTCCGGGCGGGACGTACCAGCCTTGCAGACGGCGGGCGAGTTGTTCGCTGTAGCGGTCTTCGTGCGGGAACGCGGCGCAGCGCATCATGAGCCAATATGTGTTGAATGTGTTCAAATCGCTGTAGGTTAGTTTATTGTAGGTTGAAATCGCGTCAAGCATTTCCGGCGCGGGGGTGAGCCCTAGGTCTATCCACGCGGCGGCTGCTCCGGCTAGTTCCAGCGCTGGATAGGATGTTGTGTCTACGAGTCGTGTTATGTTGTGCTCCCATCCGCGTTTGTTGTTGTATTCGCGTTCGCTTATTACGCGGTTCTCTCCGTTAAAGCGTATAAACATCTCGCCGCGCTGGGACTGGAAGCGGTCGCCGCCCATGCCTACGGCGCGTTTTATTAAGAAATGCGCTTTGGGGTTTCCGGCTTGATCGCGGTCTATGTCTAGCAGCGAGATGGTGAGCATATAAATTATTCGCTGCGCTATGTCAAAGGCGGTTCCTCGCGAGTTGTAGGCTGGGTTTTCAAATATGATGATGTCGTTCCGGTTTGGTTTTACGGGGCTGTTGAGTTTCGCAAGGCCGGGCAGCAGCTCTGGTCCGTAAACTAGTTTGTTGACGAATATTCTGTCGCCTATTAATAGGGTGTCTATCATGGAGCCGGACGGGATTTGGTACGCTTGAAAGAGGTACTGGTTTATGAGCAGGACGACGCAAACCGCCCAGATAAAGGCTTCGAGCCAGTCGATAAGGGGGTTCTTTTGTTGTTGTTTTTCTCGTTTTAAGCGCTGGTTTCTTCGTCGCCGGCTTAGGTATGTCTCTGTTATGGTTTGCACTGAATCAAAAAAACTGTGCTGCG
>JAIRZA010000175.1 GCA_031267475.1 Spirochaetaceae bacterium
CGGCCTATGTACATCAGCAGGCGCAGCGCCATATTGGGATTGATTGTTGACTGGTGTTCGATTAGGACTATCTGTTTTTTGCGGAATTCGAATGACACGTCGTTCACTTTATCAAGAAATATAATGTCTCGCAGGGTGTTGATTTTTATGTCGCCGGCATCCGTGTAGTTTGTTCCTTCGATGGCGTTGTACAATTCTAATAGGCGCTCTTCGTTGTTGAAAAGAAGAGTAAAAACGCTGTCTTTATATCCGCGGTTTACTTCCATAAGGTTATTTTACACGCCTTTTTGTCAGGGCGCAATGATTTTGGCTCAACGCGCAAAGCGCGTTGAGCTCCGGAGTTTGCGCATAGCGCAAACTCCAAGGCTTTGTTGTATAAGAAGACTCGCGGGACACTACCGCGTAGCGGATATGAAACCCGCTGGCGGGCGCGTGTGCTTCGGAGTTTGCGCGGAGCGCAAACTCCATGTCTTTTTCGTATCGGCTTCAGCCCCTGCAAAGGCATGGAGTTTCGCTACGCGAAACTTCTAAAGCAAAATGCGCAGCATTTTGCTACGCTTGCGGCACAGTTTGCTTTCCGGCAAGCTGTGTTTACGCTTTGTTGCGTATGACTGCTTGAGCGCCCGCAAGACGGGCTACCGGGACGCGGAAGGGTGAGCATGATGTGTAGTTGACTCCGGAACGGTAGCAGAAATCTATTGTCGCGGGGTCTCCGCCGTGTTCGCCGCAAACGCCTATTTTTAGATCGTTTTTTGTTTCGCGTCCTTCTTTGATGGCAAACTGCATCAATTTGCCAACGCCGTTTTCATCGATGGATTTGAATGGGTCTACGTCGAGTACGTGTTTTTCGAGGTAGCTTGGAAGAAACGAGCCTATGTCGTCGCGGCTGAACGCGAATGTCATCTGGGTGAGGTCGTTTGTGCCAAAGCTGTAAAAATCGGCGTATTTGGCTACGTGCGCGGAGGTGATTGCGGCGCGTGGTACTTCTATCATTGTGCCTATGCTAATGGGTAGCTCTATGCCCGCCTTGTCCATTACGCGCTTTAGAACCTCTTCGGCGTTCGGGCGAAGTAGTTTGAGTTCACGGGCGCTCATAACGATGGGTATCATTATTTCGGGGTGGGCTTTGATGTCTTTTTTGATACATTCGCAGGCGGCAAGCGCGATGGCTTCGACCTGCATATCGTAGATTTCGGGGTATGTGATGGCAAGGCGGCAGCCGCGGTGTCCCAGCATTGGGTTTGCTTCGTGAAGTTTGGCGATTTTTGGCTCAAGGGTTCTTGGTGAAACGCCTAAATGTTCCGCAAGTTCGGCTATTTCCGGCTTTGTTTTGGGTAAAAATTCATGGAGCGGCGGGTCAAGCAGGCGGATTGTAACTGGTTTGCCGTTCATTGCCTTGAATATGCCTATAAAATCTTTTTTTTGCAGCGGCAGTATTTTTTTGAGCGCCGCTTTGCGTTCTTCAAGTGTATCGGCGAGTATCATAGCGCGGAAATGAATTAGTTTTGCCTTGTCAAAGAACATATGTTCGGTGCGGCAGAGTCCTACGCCGTCAGCGCCGAACTCGAACGCTCTTGCCGCGTCTTCTGGTTGATCGGCGTTTGCGAATATTTTAAAGCCTTTAAGGCCGCCGCGTTCCGAATCGGCGCCACGTTCCGAGGCGGCGCTGCGTTCCGAAGCGGCGCGAATTTCGTCGCACCAGTTAAGAAAGGTTTCCATGTCTTTATCCAGCTTGGGTTTAACGAGTTTTAGTTTTTCGCCGTATACATAGCCCGAAGAGCCGTCAATTGTTATCCAATCGCCTTCTTTAAATGTTTTAACGCCGATTTTGACTTTTTTGCCTTGCACAGATACTTCTTTCGCTCCGGCAACGCAGGGGGTTCCCATGCCGCGGGCGACAACTGCGGCATGGCTCGTCATGCCGCCTGTTGATGTAAGGATGCCTTGTGAAACGACCATGCCGCCAATGTCTTCAGGGCTTGTGTCTTGCCGGACGAGTAATACTTTTTCGCCTTTTTTATGCCATTCTTCCGCTTCGCCGGCGGTAAATACGATGCGTCCGCAGGCTGCGCCCGGAGACGCGTTTAGTCCTTTTGTAAGTGGTTTGGCGGCTTTTAGTGTTTTTGGGTCTATCATGGGGTGGAGGAGTTGGTCGATGTGCTCCGGTCCTACGTGCATGATGGCGGTTTCTTTGTCGAGAAGTCCTTCCGCAACCATGTCTAACGCGCATTTTACCGCGGCTGCGCCGGCCCGTTTGCCGTTTCGTGTTTGCAACAGGTATAATTTGCCTTGCTGGATTGTAAATTCCATGTCCTGCATATCGCGGAAGTGATTTTCTAGTGTGTTTCTGATGTTGACAAGTTGAGCGTACACGTCGGGATTGTGTTTTTCTAGTTGAGAGAGTTTTTGCGGGGTGCGAATGCCGGCGACAACGTCTTCTCCTTGCGCGTTCATCAAATATTCGCCATAAAACTTATTCTCGCCGGTGGAGGGATCGCGGCTGAAACAGACGCCTGTTCCGGAATCATCGCCAAAATTACCAAAGACCATTGACTGTACGGTTACGGCGGTGCCTTTTAAGCCGTGTATGTCGTTTAATTCGCGGTACTTTACGGCGCGTTCGTTCATCCATGAGCCGAAAACGGCGTTAATGGCGCCCCATAGTTGCTCGTTTGGTTCTTGTGGAAAGTCTTCTTTTGTAAATTTTTTGACAATTTTTTTGTACTCGCTTACTAGTTTTTCGAGGTCGGCGGCTGTAAGGTCTGTATCGTATTGTATTTTCCGCTCCGCCTTGACGGCTCTGATTGCTTGTTCGAATATTTCATGCGGCACGCCCATAACTACATCCCCGTACATCTGTATAAAGCGCCGGTACGCATCCCAAGCAAAGCGGGGATTGTCTGTTCTGTTTGCTAGTCCATGAACTGCTTTATCGTTCATTCCTAGATTCAGAATCGTGTCCATCATTCCTGGCATGGAAACCGCCGCCCCTGAACGTACTGATACAAGCAAGGGGTTGCCGGCGTCGCCTAATTTCATGCCCATTAGATTTTCTAATCTTTCAAGGTTTTCGTATACAGCGTTTTTCACTTCTTCCGTGTACTGCTGTCCGTTCTTGTAATAGGCGGCGCATACTTCTGTAGAAATTGTGAAACCGGGTGGTACGGGAACGCCTAAATTAGTCATCTCGGCAAGATTAGCGCCTTTTCCTCCAAGCAGCGATTTCATTTCCGCGCTGCCGTCCGCTTGTCCGTCTCCAAAAAAATACACATCTTTTAACATAAAAACCTCCATGAATTTACTAGATTATAGCATTGTAAAAATCAAAAATATAAGAGGTATTGTGTTTTGAAATAATTGTCTTTCAGCGTCTTAGCGCCTTTTTTTCTATGAAGTGCCACGACATATACGCCATGCTGAAGACTGTTCCCATAGCGATTAGAATTACCGCGTATTTGCTCGAATTATAATAACCAAGCGCTATGAATATTTTTAACAAAGGGCCGTGAAATATGTATATTCCGTATGAATAGTCGTCGTATTTTCCTACGTTTTGCAGGCGCGGAAAGTTAAATGCTACGAATATAATTGTAGCGCCAAGCGCGGCCGGTAGAAGAAACTCCAACAGTGTATTGAATGTAAATATATATTCCAGTACGACTATGATCAGCGCCGGCGCTATAAAATATTTTTGATGTTTTTTTATCCATTCAAAATTTATGAGGCAAAATATGCCTGTTGCAAAATAGGCTATATAGCCGGAGGCTTCTTTTATGCCATGCAGTATCCTTCCGCTGTTAAGATTTTGAGTGATTATTTCCCAGAATTCGGCGTAGAAAAATCCGAAGATGTATGCGGCGGCTAGCGCGATGTTGATTCGTTTGCGTGTTTTTAGTTTGGTAAGCGCGAAAACTATCAGCGGCACGAGTATGTAAAAAAATACTTCTATTCGTATTGTCCAAAGGGACCCGTTTATTTCGAATATTCGTTTATCTTCGCCGAATCCCATCGAATTCGCCCCAAAAACGCCGGGTAATCCGGTATGCGCGAAATTTAAGAAGCATAAATTGGCAACGATGTATTTATACAGCGCGGGGGAGGTGAAATACTCACGCGCCGGCAGGCTGGAAAAAAACACAAGTCCCGCCGCGCACAGGAGTATCAAAAGGCAGTACGCGGGCAGGAGTCTGCGGCAGCGTTTTATAAAGTATTCTTTTATGCTTTTGGACGCGGCATAGCTTCTTGTTATTAAAAATCCGCTGATAATAAAGAAACCGCACACCGCGACGTGTCCGTTAAACAGCATGCTTAATGGATACTGGTACACGGTATACATAGAGTGTCCTATGGCGACGGAAAATGCGAAAAAAAGGCGTAAAAAATTAAAATTGTTGTTTCTATCTATGCTGACATTTATAATTGAATTGGGGGGGGGGGGGGACTTACAACTACAGGCATACTCGGTTTTTATTATTTCATTAAAACCGAATCGTGTCTATACGAGGTTTTTCATACGCCGCGCTGGTTTGCGCGGCGTATGAAACCGGTTAAATCATTATTACTCCAGCGTTCTTCATTGTATGTATGGCTTTTTCAACGGAGCCTTCTGGATAATTTACGCCGCGTACAGCATCACGAAGGATGTACACGGTGAATCCTAATTTTATGGCGTCCATCGCTGAAAAAAATACGCAGTAGTCCGTGGCAAGTCCGCCCAGATAAACTGTTTCAATGTTGAGTCCTTTAAGAAAAGCGCCTAGTCCTGTTGTTGTTTTACGGTCGTTCTCAAAAAACGCGGAATAAGAATCGAGGGATGGGCGGAAACCTTTGCGTATGATTAGCGTAACGGGTTTCATATCTAAATCTTTATGAAATTCCGCGCCCGCGCTGCCTTGTACGCAGTGGTCAGGCCAGAGGACTTCGCCTTCCGCCGGTGTTCTGCCGCTGGAAATGAAGGACGAATGTCCCGCAGGATGCCAGTCCTGCGTTGCCACCACAGGAGCGCAGGCTGTTTTGAAGCGTCCGGCTATCTCGTTAAGCGGAGTTATCACACTGTCGCCGTCTGCTACCGCAAGAGCGCCTCCCGGACAAAAGTCATTCTGCACGTCTACTTCCAGCAAAGCTGATTTTGTAAAATCGATGTTCATTTGTCCTCCTACCACCACTCAAACAGCATCATGACTCCCGGAAGGCCTGTCGCAAATATTCCCTCAAGTATGCTTAAAAAGGGGAAGATTTTGCCCAGTGGTTTTATGTTTAGAGATAGCTCCAAGAAGCCCTCCAGCCACAAAACCGCCCACGCCGCCCATAGGACGCCCATAGGCATCGCGCCGTTTTGGATGCAGATTACCGAGCTTATTGCCGCGAAGACCACTACGCAAATGCTGTACCAGCCAAACGCCCGCAGATCGAGCTTTAACAGGTAGTTGGCGGCAATAAATATGTATGTAATGCCGAACAAGAAGCCGGCGGCCGCATTGTTGTAATGCATTACTACAGATGTATCCGCCCTGAATAATCCGATGAAATTACCAATTACGAGTATTGTACCCGTTACGATATTGATAAACGCCGTGGTTTTTGCGTCCCATTTTGAGATTGCCGCAACACCATTCATAGTTAGAGCTATGCC
>JAIRZA010000149.1 GCA_031267475.1 Spirochaetaceae bacterium
CTCCCTGGTCAAGGCCTGTTTTTCTTTCATCGAAAACCCCATACAACCCTCCGATCCCTCCATCGGCTGGGTCTGTTTGGGTAACATTCTTATTTTGAGGCATGGTTCCTTGGGGGTAAGATTTTTTATGAGGCAACGCGACACATTGACTAGATAGTTTACATGGATTACTATAATAAAAAAATCTAAATATTTAGGTTTGCTCGTAACAGAAAGCTCGATTTCAAGGAGATTTGCTATGTATAGAAATATTTTTTTATGTTCCGCCGCTTTTTTACTGCTATCCGCTTTAACCGCCAGCGCTCAGGATGGGTACACGGGTCCGGGTCCTTCCGAAAATGTTATAACTGTTGAGCAGGCAAAAACCTTGGGAGAGGACGCGCCGGTAGTTTTAAGGGGAAAAATAGACAGGTCTTTAGGTGATGAAAAGTATACGTTTTCAGATTCGTCTGGAAGCATCACTGTTGAAATTGATAATCACCTATGGAGAGGCTTTTCGGCAAATCAAAACGACATGGTTGAAATAATTGGTGAGATAGACAGAAGCTATAAAAGAGTTGAAATAGAAGTACACAGCATAAAAAAAATCTAGGCGGCAGTCGCGCCTTAAAATGCATCGCTTGATGATTTGCGCCGTAATAACGGCGCGATTTTTTGTTGGTTTGAAAATCCTGCCCGCGCTGTAAAAGTTGGTGTGATTTTTTAGGCGTTGCGGGCTGTAGGACGAGCGCATATAAATTAGACCGGACGTCCTCAGCGCCTTTACTTCTTTCCGCAGCCGGACGGGATGGGAGAAACCGACCTGCATCGGGGCGGTGAACACGCGCTGTACCAGCAAGAAAGGAACAAGCGGCGTTATTACATCAGCAGCCGCGGTTTGACGGCGGAGGAACTGCCGAGGTACGCGCGTTTGGAATGGACGGCGGAAAGTATGCATTGGCTGCTTGACGTACATTTCGGTGAAGATTTTCGCCGGATTGAAGACAGGAACGCGCGGCAAAATCTCAACATTGTTCGTAAAATCGCGCTTAACACGATTAAAGTTTATAAAACCAAAACGGCGTCCAAACGTCCTGTTTCTAAAGTTATGCTTGATTATCTGCTTGAACCTGAGAATATCCTATCCGTCTTGAATATCAATGAAAATTGATTTCCGTGGGGGCGGGATGGGCTGGAATCTTTTTAAAATTACGTTAATGTTATAAAAGGACAATGCATTAAGGATATAAAAGTGTCAAAGAGAATCATACTTTTTGCCGCGGGATTGTGCGCGATTTTAAGCAAGCCGCCAGCCGCGTTTGGCGCCGGCCCGTCGTATCTTGCGGACGCGATTCAGGCAGAACTCGCAAAGCTAACAACAGCCATAATAGACGCGCAAGAACGCCATGATTCATACGTACAACTAGCAAGAATGCTACACCTATCCGGCGACATAGAAGGCGCCGCCGCCGCGTGGGAAAACGCAGTATACGCCAACCCCGAACTACGCGATGACACAGCCCTAGTAGAAAGCGCCGCGTGCTATGTCTCTATGGGGGACTGGGACAAGGCAGATTCCACCGTAAAACTAATACTCTTGACCGTCCGGGACAATAAAGACATCTCCAGACGCGCCACGCACCTTAACGGACAAATAGAAGCCTTTCGACACGGCAACACCACCACCCTGGAAACCATAGCAAATAACGACGAATACAGCGCCTTTCATCCAGCCGCGTACTACACACTATGGCAAGTAAGCGGCAAAGACGAGTACAAGACAAAACTACTAAACAAATACCCGTACAGCCCGGAAGCCTATTCCATAATGACAAACGAAGACGCTCCGCGAGTTTCAGCGCTTCCATCAGCAAACTGGCTGCTATTCCCCGGTGGAGAAGAATTCAACCCAAGCCCAGCCGAGCCAGCGCCCCCGTCGTCGCAAACACAAACACCAGCAAAAACCGCCGCCGCAACACAAAACGCAACCTCTACAGCAAAGCGCGCCGGAAACACAGGCGGACAGCTCCTGCAAACCGGCATATACACCAATAAGAAAAACGCGGACTCACAGGCGGATCGCCTAAAAACCGCCGGATACAGCGCCGCCGTTTCAACCCACAAGATTAACGGACGACAATACTGGACAGTATCTGTTAGAATTCCAAGCAGCTCAACACAACAAACCATGATACAGCGCCTAAAAGAACACGGATTCAATGCCTTACCCGCGCCATAACCCTAAATTTATAGCTCATTTCACTATACAGACGCTGTTTTTTACATTAGCCGCCCTTCAACTAACAGTATCCTGCACATCAATCCCGCGACACGCGGACATTATTCCAGCCATATCCCAACAAATTGATAATTTTGTCCCGCAATGGCAGGAGTTGCATACAGGGATCGAACTTAGCGCCGGAAAAATAAAACATCCACGCTTGGAATTCTGGGCGTTGCGTATAAACTTAGCAGATTTAAATATTGAAATCGTAGTAAACGAAACCAGCGAGCAAGCGCGCACGGAAAACATACAATCCATTACAGTGAGCGGCTTTGCCGCTAAATACAACTGCATCGCAGCGATAAACGCGGGACCTTTCGCGCCTGTCTCGACAAAAGTTGGAGAAGAACGAATTTTAACGGGCGTATTTGTTTCAAACGGCAGACAAGTCAGTCCCCCGAATCCGCGCTATAGCGCTTTGCTATTTTACAACGATGGACACGCCGCAGTAATACCTCAGCATGAAAACATTGATATGAACAGAGTCCGCAACGCGATAGGCGGTTTTTATACAATCTTGGAAAACGGCGCTTTGATAGAGCGGAAACTATTGAACAAGACACCCCGCCGTCCTATCAGACACCCGCGCAGCGCCGCCGGTGTATCCGCAGACGGCAATACACTCTATCTGCTTCTGATAGACGGACGCCGTCTAGCGAGTGTTGGAGCAACGGAGCAGGAAACAGGATTGCTGCTCCGCGCCTTGGGCGGGGACGACGGCATCCTAATGGACGGCGGCGGGTCAAGCGCACTTGCGTTGAATATTGACAAGTCAATACACATTATCAATAAGCCTGTACACGGCGGCGTAGCAGGACGGGAACGCGCTGTAGCCACTTGCATAGGAATTCGAGCGCGAGGCACTGGACCTTACCCAGTTTGGTAGACATCGTTAAGCGGCTTGCCTTGAATTAAACACATTAGGCTCAAAATATACAGTATTCCGCAAAATATCCGGTAGTGAGATAATTTGAGAGGACGCCCATTCCAGATGTAACACTCTTCGATGACGGGCAAAATCTTCTGCCTGAACATATCTTCGCTTATAGGATACGGTCGATTGCTCTCTATACATCCCGCTTATCCCCCCCCCCCCCCTCGCCCTCATCCATGTTTCACAGTCTTTCCTAACAGCGCATAGGGCGGGGCGGCGGGGTATAGGGGGGGGGGGGGGTCAGCAGCCGCGCGGTTTGTTGAGGACTTCGGCAAATGCGGCGGCGATGAGTTTTTCATCGCCGGGTAAAAGAGTGCGGACGTGAAGGACTAGACCATCGTCTTGTATGCCCGCGATCACCGGAACGCGGGCCGTCCTGAAACCGGCTGACATGGTCGCCGCTCCGGCGGCCGCTCTGATTTCCACGCCGAAACCGGGAAATGTATCCGCGGGAAAAGAGCCGCCGCCCGCAGCGTCCCGGGTTTCTATAACCGAAACGGTGAAATTTCCCGCGTTCAGAGCATCCGCCGTCTTCAACACGTCGCGCAGGGCGCGGCGTAATACGCGGGCTTTTTTGAGGAGTGCGCTTTTGTCCGATTCTAACATTCTGATTACCGGAATCTCAGCCTGTCTGCCGGAAATGTACAGCCGGAGTGTCGCTTCAAACGCCGCAAGTGTCATCTTGTCTACCCGCAGCGCCCTCAAAAGCTGGTGGCGCTTCATCATATCTACAAGGTTCTTCGAGCCGGCGATTACGCCAATCTGAGGGCCGCCGAGCAGTTTGTCGCCGGAAAATGTTACGATGCCGGAGCCGGCTTTTAGGCAGTCCCGCACTGCCGGCTCCCGGTTGGCAAAGGGCAGGGCGGGTTGGTGGAGTAGTCCGCTGCCTAGATCTTCCATGAAGATGAGATTGTGGTCCGCGGCGAGTTCCGCTAGTTCTTCGCGAGACGCTGTTTTAACAAAGCCTTCCATGTGGTAGTTGGATGGGTGAACTTTGAGCAAAACGGTGGTGTTTTCTGTAATTGCGTTGCGATAATCGCTTATGCGTGTTGAATTGGTGCATCCGACAGGTTTCATTATCGCGCCGGAAAAGGAAAGTATTTCTGGGATTCTGAAAGAACCGCCTATCTCGACTAGTTCGCCGCAGGATACTATGACTTCGTGTCCCGCGGCTGTCGCCGAAAGCGCAAGAAGGACCGCCGCCGCGTTGTTGTTGACTATCAGCGCCGCCTCCGCGCCGGTTGTCTGGCGGACGAGCCATTCAACATGGGTGTTGCGCTCGTCTCGTCCGCCTATCGCGGGTGAATATTCCAGTGTACTGTACGCGCCCGACACTGCGTCCGCCGCCTGCCGCGCTTCGTCCGCAAGCGGGGCGCGTCCAAGGTTGGTGTGGATGACGACGCCTGTAGCGTTGACGACTGGTTTGAGCGAGCTTGCGGCTCGCGTGTGGAGCAGGTGTTCCGCTCGATTTGCGGCAAGTTCCGCTGCTGGCTGTGTCAACTGCGCCCCGCCGCAAATATCGCGTTTCAAGTCGTCAAGTGTCTCCGCTATTATGCTTTTTACTGTTTCTCTTCCCAGTCGGTCGTAAAATCCTGCCGCCCACGGCGCGTTGAGTAGTTCGTCCATTGCGGGAATGGAGCGTAGTATGTTGTTTGTGTTGGTGTTCGCCATAATTCGCTGTTAGTATATCATATTCTTGTAAATATATGCAGCACATCCCCACCAGTGGCACGGAAATCAATTTTCATTGATATTAAAGACGGATTAGGATATTCTCAGGTTCAAGCAGACAATCAAGCATAATTTTAGAAATAGGACGTTTGGACACAGTTTTGGTTTTATAAACTTTAATCGTGTTAAGCGCGATTTTACGGACAATGTTCAGATTTTGCTGCGCGTTCCTGTCTTCAATCCGGCGGAAATCGAACTTGTAACAATTTTTGTGTAAACGGTAAATCAAATGGGGACTCTGTCTTCCCCGTAAATGATTGCGAATTGATTGAGGGCAGCCCCCCAATCCCTAATAGGCATAGTCCATTTTTTTGAAATGTTTTTCAAGCCCGTGAAAATCAATTTCACAGCGGCCTCGTCATTCG
>JAIRZA010000227.1 GCA_031267475.1 Spirochaetaceae bacterium
GACAGCAGCCGCCGTGTCGCCAACGTAAGCCTTGGCGCGGTTCGCTCGAAGCTGGGGAATGATTTAGGACTCAATGACTCGTCTAAATTTAGTTTTGTATGGGTTGTAGATTTTCCATTATTCGAATTCAACGCCGAAGAAGAACGCTGGGAGGCGGCGCATCATCTGTTTTCGTATCCGCAGGAGCAATATCATGCGAACATGGAGGCGGATCCGGGCGCGGTGAAAGGCGATCTGTACGATTTGGTATTGAACGGCTATGAACTGGCCTCCGGTTCGATTCGTGTGCATGATCCGGATCTGCAAAAACGTATTTTCAGGATAGCGGGTTTAAGCGACGCGGAGGCGGCGCAAAAATTCGGTTTTTTGACAGAGGCTTTTAGCTACGGAGCACCGCCGCACGGTGGAATCGCCCCCGGCCTTGACCGTCTTGCTATGCTTATGGCCGGTGATTCATCAATAAAAGACGTGATTGCGTTCCCCAAAAATTCGTTTGCCCAAAGCCCTATGGACGGCAGCCCCGGCGAAGTTGACCCGAAACAGCTCGCCGAGCTTCATATCTCGATTACAAAACCGGACAATCCCTAGCCGCCCGGCGGCGGCGCTTGGCGGCTGGCGGCTAAAAACAGCGCCATTTCAACTTCGTTAATCGTCGTATGCAGGCGTTTTGCTATTTCATGAGGCGGAACCCCTGCGGCGGATAGCTCCGCCGCCTTGCGCGCGTACTGGCTCTCCGCCGGTTCCGGGCTGTCAGCCGCCGCGGTTCCCGCTATATTTATTTTAAGCGCCGCCGTGTAATTCTTTTTGCCAAGTTCCCGGTAAGCCTCTATAGCCGCGTTTTTTTTCTCGTCTGTTAATTTTTTTTGCGTTTCTTCGGCGGCCTTGTAATTATTCAACAGATTCTCATGCGCGGCTATACGGCGGTCAATGTTTTCCAGTAATAATTTTAATTTCTTTACGCGGTCTTCGATTAGTTCAGAATCGCGGTCGGTGATTCTGTCAATTTCATTTATGATCTGGGACACTTCCCGCCGTGTTTCCGGCGCGATCCTATCCGCCGCTGTGCGGTTTTTTACATAAAAGAATAATATAAAAAACGATACAATGCTGATTAGCAGCGCCGCTGACGAAAAAATATAAGCCATGTTTCAATCGCAAAACCGTGTCATCCGGTTAAATCTATAAAGTTTCCCAACGAAGGATCGCGGAAAGCCTGCTGTTTTTCATTTTTCGCATCGCCGTTGTTTTGCGGCTTTTTTTTACTGTTTCTTTTTTGTGAATTTTGATTCTCGTAAGAACTAAGGGATTCTAATTCTTCGCCGCCGTCGTGCATTTCATTGATGGAATGTGATTTTTCCTCGGATTTTTTTTCAATGGCGGCTGCGTTTATCGCCCCGCGCAACGTAAGCCCATCTTTTTGGGCGGAAGTGTCTTTGGCGACCGTTTCCAACTGTGAAAAGAGTATTTGTAAATCAATAGGCTGCATCGCCATTAGTCAGCCAACCCCTTCTGCTTCAAAACGACGGCCGGCTCGATATATTTTACCGCGCGTATTATCCCATTTTCTAAAATAAAGGTAGACGCTTTAAATTCTCTGTTTACAGCGTGTTTTATATCGCGGATTTTAATAACAACACCGGGATAAATTTGCGCCGATGCGGAAACCCGTCCAACCAGAGGTATATTTTGCAACAATTGAGTTATCTCCTGAATTTCACTGTTAAGGTTTGTTATATCGCTGACTATTTTTTGACGCGCTTCGGTTAATTCTTGAAAGTAAGTCTCTTTATCTTCAGGCAGCACCCCGCGTTGCTGACGTATGCCCGTTAAAGTTTTAAGGTTGATAGAAATGCCTTCAAAATCCGCCGTCAACTCGTCGCGTTTTGCGGTAAGATCTTCAAGATGCGCCTTTCTCTTGGGCTCTATTCCAACTTCGCACGTAGTTTCAGTATTCCCGGACGGGCTGCCTAATGACTTCGCGTTTATCTCCTCGCAGGCGCGTAAACGTCCGCCTATGATGGCGGCGCGTTTTCCTTGACAAACTATGCGGTTTTCAGCGTCAATTGTTGAATTGAGAATTCCGTCAGACGCAATAACCATAGATCCGGCTTTTATATCTGAGTTTTCAATAAATTTCGCCCAAACCGACCGCCCCGCGCTTATAATTTCGCCTTTTTTACCGGCGATTCCCTGATGTACAACTATATCGCCTTCCGCGATAAGCGAAGCCTTGTCAACCAAACCGCAGACTTCAATGTTGCCGGACGCTTTAACTGAAAATCCTTCCTCAACATTGCCGTTGATAATGACATTTCCAAGAAAAAGAATATTGCCGGTTTTCAAATTGACGGAGCCGTCGGTCGTAAGAACAGATTCCACATTTATTTTTCCGTTTATCATGATAACCTGTCCATTAATGTCGGCAAGAATCAAGTTATGGTCATCGGAAAAACGGACATTTTTGCCAAGATTTACAGGGAAATTCTTGCCGTCTTGCGCAGGCAGCAACTGCCCCGTTATAGTGAAGCCCGGTTCGCCCTTTTCGGAGGGATGTATCTTTGCGAGTTTCTCGTCTTTTAGTACATTCTGGATGATGTTTAATTCTTTAAAATTAACCTTGCCGTCAACACTTTTTAAGAGTTTTACATGATTTGGCTCAGTTTCAAAAAAGTATTCAATGTATGTATTTTGCCCCTCAACAGGATGCTTACCCGTTGCAACGCAGATTTTTTCTCGATAAACCGGTCTGTCGGCAAATTTCTGTAGATATTCTTCGTCAATGCCGCATTCGATCCCGTTAGCTTGTATAAGTTTAAGGTATTCTTCATAGGTTAAATCGCGCCCGCCTGCTTTAGGCGCGTTTACATAAATGAAAGCCTTCATTCCCGACTCGTCAATTTCAACAGCAATTGTTGTATCATTGGGAGCGATGTTTCTAAAATCAGCTATGCGCTCATAGGTACCGGTCGGGCGCCGTAATAGATCGGCTAGTATATTATTGCTGGGGAGTGTAATCCCGCGCTTGTTCAATACTTGCGCGGCCTTAGTCTTGCTTACGGCTTCTCCATCTCCTACGGGGCTTGTAACTTTTACATATATGCCGTCTTGCCTGCATTGCACAAAAATATCGCCGTCAGCATCGATAGAATCCGCAAGGTCCTCGATCTCATCACCGGTTATCTCTGTCTCTTCAAGACTGTCTTCAATGATACCGTGGTTGCGTTTGTAAGCGCGAATTTTACAAAAGTCTCTGCCGATGCCAAAAAAGGAGGTTTGTTTCTCAAGAAGTTCGTATTCAATATAGCGAAGCGGAACACCAAGCAAAGTCGCGGCTTCCGATATGGCGGCTTCCAAGTTTACGCCTTCAACTTCTATACTTTCAAGAGCGCTGTCAGCTTCCAAGC
>JAIRZA010000008.1 GCA_031267475.1 Spirochaetaceae bacterium
CTGCGCGGAAGCGGCGGCGGTGCGGCAAAGCAACTGCCTGCGATGAAAACTGCGGATTTTGCCGCCTATGTAGAAGAAAAAGTCCGCTCCCGCTCATTAGAAATTTAGCCCGCCCGCCCACCAGCGGGTTTCATATCCGCTACGCGGCGGCGTCCCGCGAGTCTCCCATACAACAGTGGCGTGGAGTTTCGCGTAGCGAAACTCCGAAGCTCAACGCGCCAGCGTTGAGCCCTACGCGGCGGTATCTCGCGAGTGTCCCCACAACAAGGCGTGGAGTTTGCGCTTTGCGCAAACTCCTAAAGCAAAATGCGCGGCATTTTGCTACGCTTGCGGAGCGTGGAGCTCCGGAGTTTCGCCATGCGAAACTCCTAAAGCAAAACGCTGCGCGTTTTGCTACGCTTGCGGAGCGTTGAGTCTATCTCTAAGATTAAGTATATGAGCGCTGGTAAAAAATTTACAGAAGATTGCGCGCGTGAACTACGCGAGGCAATATGCGGCGCGGGCGGGAATGAAGTTTTTGCCGCGGCGTATCTTGACGCGGACGGACGCATAGAGCGGATTAACATCAAGGCTCGCGGCAACGACAGCGCTGTGCCGGCCGTATACAGCCTCGATGCGGACGGAATGCCGGATGTCCTTGTACATAATCATCCAAGCGGTTTTCTTACGCCCAGCGACAATGACCTGTTGATAGCGGCGCGGGCGGCTGAAGACGGCATAGGCTCGTACATCGTTGACAACACCGTAACGAATGTCTATGTGATAGTCGAGCCAGCGCGTACAAAAAGAACAGTAAAACTCAACGCAGACACCATAATCGCCCAGCTTGAAGAAGGCGGAGCAATAGCGGCGCGGCTTCCCGCGTATGAAAACCGCGCGTCTCAACTCGAACTTATGCGCCTTATCATCAGAGCTTTTAACGAAGACTGCCTCGCTGTCGCCGAAGCGGGAACAGGCGTTGGCAAATCCTTTGCGTACCTTTTGCCGGCCTTGCGCTTTGCCCAGCTTAACAACGAGCGAGTGTTAATTTCAACAGCAACCATAACACTTCAACAACAATTATTTGAAAAAGACCTCCCGCTGGTTAATTCCGTACTCGCCAAACCAGTCAAAGCCGTATTAGTGAAAGGACGGGGAAACTACCTTTGCAGACGGCGGCTGAACGACATGATAAATCAGAGCCAGCCCGACCTTGATTTTATAGGCCAAGAGGAAACCTTTAAGGCGATTGTTGAATGGTCGTCCGTAACAAGCACCGGAGCGCGTTCCGACCTGTCTTTTACGCCGGACGACGGAGTTTGGGCGCGTGTTTGCTCCGACGCGGACGCCTGCATGGGAATGCGCTGTTACGCCCGCGAAGATTGCTTTGTCATGAAACTGCGCCGCGCCGCGGCGGACGCCGGCATACTCGTTGTGAACCACCACCTATTGTTTGCCGACCTTGCGGCGCGGCGAGACGGCGCGGGCTATGCCGGAACCGCGGTACTCCCGCCTTACCAGCGAGTCATAATAGACGAAGCGCACAAAATAGAAAACTCCGCCACAAGTTTTTTTGCAGGGCAGTTCTCAAACCCCAGCCTCTTCCGCCAGCTTTCACGGTTTTTCAGACAGCGCGGAGCACGGCGAAGCGGACTTATAGTACGGCTTACAGCCTGCCTGCCCGCGGATATTGGGGACGAGGCGGGCGTTGACTGGCAAACGATCGTGGAAGAAATCTATGCCGCCGCCGAAGAGTTGAACCGGCAAGCGCTTGAGCTATGCGGTGAAAGTGTATTCCGGCTTGTACCGGCGCGTGAAGCGCTGATCAGTGAACGCTTAATCCCGCCAATCGAAAACGTCCGCCGGCTGCTGCTGCGTTTCACCGGAAAAGCCGCGGCGTTAGCGGAAGCGGCGGAAGGAATTAAGGACTCAAACGCCGTGATTGACGATTTAGTCTGGGAATTGCGTTCAGCCATTCGCCGCTTGCAGAATCTGTGCGGTGTCTGCGGACATTTCATCGAATATCAGGACTATCCGCTGGAATCGATATGGATAGAACGGCGGCGGTCGAACCGCTCCGGCGGTAATGACTGGGCATTGTTCAACACCGCTCCCATAAGCATAGCGGAGCAGCTTAAAGAGGCTCTGTTCGAGGCGAGCAAAACGGTGATATGCGTATCGGCGACTTTAACAGTGTCGGGCGCGTTTAACTATTGGATGTCCCGTACAGGGGCGGATCAGGCTGTAAACAAGGACGGCGGCGCGAAAATTGTACTAAACGGCAGCTTTCCATCGCCATTCTTGTACGAAAACGCCGTTTTGACCGCGGTTCCGGCGGACGCGCCCGACCCTAACGGCAGGGAATTTCAACATTTTGTCGATGAAGCCGTATTCCGGCTGGCGAAAGCGTCCGGCGGCTCCGCGCTCGTGCTGTTCACCTCGTTTGAGAGCCTAAACGCCGCCTATAACAGCGCCGCTCCCCGCCTTGAAGCTATGGGTGTGCGTTGTCTAAGACAGGGGGAGGATGACCGCAGCCGCCTGCTCCGCGCCTTCATCGAGGATGAAGGCAGCGTTCTGTTCGCCGCCGACTCGTTCTGGGAGGGTGTAGACGCTCCGGGTCGCACCCTGCGAGTCGTTATACTCTGCCGGCTGCCGTTCAAATCCCCTAACGATCCCATTTTTGAGGCTCGTTGCGAGCATATCGAGACACGCGGCGGCAACTCGTTCATGGATATGTCCATTCCTGAAGCAATAATGAAATTCCGGCAAGGCTTTGGGCGGCTAATCCGCAGCGCAAAAGATTCAGGCGTGGTAGTGGCGCTGGACGGACGCATACTCAGCAAGCGTTACGGTTCGTTGTTTCTTAAATCTATTCCAAAAACGCGCTATTGTTTCGAGGATTTTGATACGATAGTACAAAAAACAGGCGAGTGGCTTTCGCGCTGACACTTTAGGGCGGCGCCGGTTTATTCAAATAAGAGCAAACCAGCTCGAATAAATCAGCTCTGTCTTATAGTTTCCAACTCCGCCGCCAACTGTTCCCATTCGGCGGCGTGTTCAGCGAGGGCGGCGGCGTTTTGCTCAAGCCGGTATTGAATTTCCCGGCTCTTTTCACCGTTGGTATAAACAGACGGTTCTGAAAGCTGCGTTTCAAGCGCGGATTTTTCCGCTTCAAGCGCGTCAATGCGTTCAATGACCGCGGCTTCGGCGCGTTCCGCGCGGCGGATAGCGGAGGCTCGTTTTTTTTGCGCCTCGCGCGCGCTGGTTTCCGCATTTTTTTTGACCTCTATTTTGCCGGCGGGCGGGGGCTTTTCGTGTACTTTTAGAGTCTCCAGATAAGAAGCGTAGTTGCCGTAGTACAGCTTGTGCGGCCGTCCCGCGGACAGTGCGAGGGTTTTACTCGACAAGGCCTCCATGAAAGCGCGGTCGTGAGAGACAAAAATGATTGTGCCGGCGTAGGCGAGCAGGGCTTCCAGCAAAATATCTTTTGCGTACAAGTCAAGGTGGTTTGTGGGTTCGTCAAGAATTAGCAGGTTTGCGGGATGCAGCAACAAGCGCAGCAGCGCAAGGCGGCTTTTTTCTCCGCCCGACAGAACGGAAATTTTCTTGAATACATCATCGCCGCGAAACAGGAACGCGCCCAGCATATCGCGGATGCGGGGCATAAGGGCTGTGGGCGCGGCGTCTTCGAGCAACTCCAAGACTGTCGCGCCGCCGTCTAGTGTTTCGGCGGCTTCCTGCGAAAAGTACGCGCATTCAACGCCCGCGCCGTATGCCGCCGCGCCTTCGTGTTCGTTGTCCGCGCCGGAAATTATGCGGAGCAGGGTGCTTTTGCCCGCGCCGTTTGCCCCAACCACAAGCAGGCGCTCGCCGGTTTCAAGGCAGAGGTCGAGGCTGGAAAGGACTCGTTTAGATCCGTAAGTTTTGCCGATTCCTTCCAGTTTGAGTATTATGCGTCCTGAATGTGGCGGGGGCGGCAGTTTTATCGCTATTTTTTTCAGATTTTCTGGTATTTCTATCCGTTCTATTTTTTCCAGCATCTTAATCCGCTCCTGCACCATTGCCGCTTTGCTTGGTTTGTACCGGAACCGGCGGATTACCTCTTCGGCTCGCGCTATCTCGTCTTGCTGTCGTTTATAAGCGGCTACGAGGCTTTCAATTTCACTTGCGCGGCGTGTTTCGTAGTCTGTATATGTGCCGGGCCAGCGTTTCAGTTTGCCTTGAAATAGTTCGTACACCTCGTTTATTGTAGCGTCAAGAAAATAGCGGTCGTGTGATACGAGCAGGAACGCGCCTTTGAAGTCCCGCAGCCATTGTTCAAGCCAGTCGCGGCCTTCAACATCAAGGTAGTTGGTGGGTTCGTCGAGTAGTAATATGTCGGGGGTTTCCAGCAGCGTTTTGGTGAGTGCTATGCGCATTTGCCATCCGCCTGAAAATTCTTCCGTAAGGCGCGTATAATCGTTTTCTGTAAAGCCTAGTCCTTGCAGCGTGATGGCTATTTGTTTGTCAATCTGCCAAAAGCCTGTGGTCTCAAGTATTTCGTTGATGTGTTCCGCCTCGTGGAGGAGGTTTTGCGTTTTATTGTCGTCCGCTATCGCTGTTTGCAGCAGGTTTTCTATCGCGGTTCTGCGTTCAAGCATGGCCGCGCAGCGGGTGAATGTGGTTTTTGCTTCATCCCACAGGGTTTTTCCTTTGTGTACAAGTCCGGATTGGGGTAGATATGCTATTCGCGCTCCTTTTTCCAGCGCCCGTTCTCCTGAATCGCATGGTATGAGTCCCGCGATTATTTTCATGAGTGTGGTTTTTCCTGATCCATTTGCCCCGCAAAGCGCCGCCCGCGAACCGGTTTTTAGTTTTATGTCCGCGTTATGAATTATTTCCCGCTCTCCGAATGTAAGTGATACTCCGGTAAATTGAACAAATGCCATCGCTCAATATTAGCGCAGCCTCAAACAATCCGCCAGACCCGCCAGCGGGTTTCTATCCGCTACGCGGCGGCGTCCCGCAAGTCTCTCATACAACAGGGCGTGGAGTTTCGCCGCGCAAACTACAGCCCCATAGTATACAAAATGCGCGGCGTTTTATACACTGTTAATCACGGCGATTGTTTTTACACCCGCCGCAATCTTTTTACAAGGAGTGGTTTATGAATAAACTAAAATTAGGCTTGGCGGCTCTAATCGCCGCAGCAGCCCTCTCTTCCTGCGGAGACGCCGTATCCGACGCGATAGTGGCGGCCGCCGGAAGCTCGACAATCAAACCGCCGGACGGCAAAACGGAAACCGGCATCGTTGTTACTTTCAAAAACGGCTGGGAAGGCGCGGCACCAAGCGAATTACAGGATGATCCCTATACGAAGGATGTCCCTGTCAACAAAACTCTTTCGCCAAGCACCGTCAACGCGGTTGTGGACACCGAGGGAAAAAACGCTTACGACGAAGCCTACGCCGTATGGAAGGCGATAAACGATAAGTGGGTCCAGTATGAAAAAGATCGCGAAGAAGCCCAAAATAGCGGCGAAAATCCCCCCCCCCCCCCAGTGAAGACCTTCCCCCGGAACCTGTTCCTCCTATAGCCACAATCCCCTATTTCCCGGGAGACGAATACTTAGCCAGCGGCAACGTCCTCGCAAAAGCCGGCGCGGCGACGGAATGGGACTTTCATACTCTTACAGGCTGGAAGATTGAAGACGGCGAAGAGGCGACCCTTAATACTCCGATAACGGGAAATACTACGGTAACCGCGGTCTGGGCGGATGCTCCTGGAAAACCTTACTACACGGTTACTTTCAACAGAAACGCAGGCACGGGCGTGTTTGAAAAACGCATCGCAATCCCGAATAAGATATGGTACGAGACAGACGTTGACTCCAGCGCCGGTGGGAATGAGGATGGGGGGAGTACTGAGGAAAAAACTGAGGAAACGACGGATGCGGACGGCGAAACCAAGACCGTCCATTTTACAACCAATAAGGAGAACAAGAAAGAAGGCGGTTTAATCATCGGCGAAGACTACAAGCTGGCGGAAAAGTATTCGATAGGCGAAACTAGCGAGGTAACGCAGAACCCGCTGGTACCCGTGTTCACGCGGGAGCATTACAAAAGCAGCGACTGGAAAGACATGACCGGGAAATCTGTAACTCCCGATGCCAACTAGGAAGTTACCGGCGACACGCAGTTGTACCAGCAATGGACCGCCAACACTTTTACCGTAAAGTTTGACCTAAACTACACGGGCGGGGACTCGTCCGCCAGCGCCCCCGTCGATATAACCGGCGTGAACGAGGCTGTTAGCGCCGCAGGCGGCTTGAAGGCGGCGGGTAAGGATCTGCCCGCTGTGGAAGACGTAACCATAAACCAGATAATCTACAAGTTCGTGAACTGGACGGACAAGGCGGATGGGAGCGGCAAGACTATAATCGCATCTACCCCGCTGTTTCCGAAAGATGGCGCGAATGAAGTAACACTGTATGCG
>JAIRZA010000009.1 GCA_031267475.1 Spirochaetaceae bacterium
TCTAAATCGTGCGCCAAAACATTTTCAAGTGTCCCAACGGATATATTTTCACTCATACCCATCACCGCATTCAACAGCGCGTGATCGCCGATAAAATATCTTGCGTTTGTATGCGGGAGTTTTCCGGTTAAAAGATTACATGGATATATTTTTTTGATGATGAACGCATTTTCCAGCGCTTTAATATATGACTGCACAAGGCTTAGATTTTTTGTATAACGGTTTTTTCGTAAAATCTCTGTTATATTATTTACGGAATTTTCTTTTCCGAGGTTCAGAAAAATTATATTTATAATATGCTCCAGCAATTCAACATTACGAATTTTAGCGCGGCGTATAACGTCGTGCAGTAAAATTGATGAATATATGCCGTTAAGACGTGTATTTATAGTTTTTATGTTTTCATCATTAATGCTGGACAAACCTGAGTATGAATCGTATAAACCGGTGTAGACAGCGGGGAATCCGCCATAACGCATATAGTTGCCAAAATGATCGTCTTCCGAATTTTTAAGCGCCATAGCTCTGTTCAACAAGCCGCTCCCCGGTTTCGCTTCAGGGGCGAAAAATTGTTTGTATTCGGCAAATGAAAAGGGTTTGAAATTTATAACAATATATTTTTTTTCATATTGTGATGAAGTCTTCAGTAAAGGAGCCGCGTCGGATACTGATATGTAAATATCCAGCTTTCTTTTTTGCAACAGTGTGTTTACAGCTTTTTCCCAGCCGGAGACTTTCTGAATTTCGTCAAGAAACAGGTAATACTTACCGCTTTTACTGGTTCTTTCGTTGATAAAAGTCTCGATTTCATTCGAGGTGCGCGGTACGCCGAAAACCGCGCTTTCAAAATTTAGGCTAATTATATGCTCGTCGTCGATGCCGGACATTTTTAATTTGGAAATGATTTGATAAAACAAAAACGATTTGCCGCTGTGTCTGATTCCCGCGACCATTTTAACACGCGAATCATTTTCTATGCTTTTTATTTTGTCAAGATAAGCGGAGCGTTCAAGCATACATAAACTATAAGCAAAAACGTTTTGGTTTTCAAGACGCTTGCCCGCGCCGCCTTCACTAACAATAGGCTTTTGCCAGCAGCGCGTTGCTTATTTCGTCTGTACGTTTAAATATGCCGTACAAAAACGGTTTTAGAATGTATTTAATGTTACGCGGTCTTATCCGCATACCCTTTGCCCGCAGCCCGCATTTTATCTGTTCAAACTCGCGCTGGAGCACGGGAATGAAAGCTACGCAGATGCATACCATGAGTCCCGCGTCTCGCGGATCAATCTTAATTATTTTTAACGGTATGCAAAAAGTTTCGACGGCGTTCGCAAGCTGCATCGAATTGACGAGGCGTCTAAAACTCTGCGTAATGTTGCAGACAAGAATAAGCCGTACAATCACTAACACGCCCTCCTGCCAAGGCCCGACGATTACATTTATTAAGCCCGCCAAAATGATGAAAGGCGCTACCCCGCGCATATAAAGCATGGCGCTTTTGGGTGAAAGTCGCGTAAATATCATCATGCAGATATTGAATAACGCAAACGCGCCCAGCGCCCAAAAGCCGGAAACAAAAAATACGCCCACGGCGTAAAACGCCAGAAAAAGAACTTTTAATAAATCTTTCATGCTCCGTTCCTTCCCACATTGGTAATACTGTCTACAAGTTCGCTCACCGTCCGCGCCGAAGCGTCAACATCAATGCCGCGCTCTTTAAGGCGCACGATAATGTCCATTATCATGGGCATTTCCAGCGAAAAACTTTTTAGCTTTTCCACGTTGTCAAGCAGCGCGTCTCGTTTAAACTCGTGCATTATACTGCCTGAAGCCAGTATAAAAATACGGTCGGCGGCCAAAACTTCATCGATGACGTTGGTAACGTAAACTATGGTAAAGCCTTTTTTGTTGAGGTCCGTGATTATGCCTTGAATATCTTTTTTGCCTTTTGGATCCAGCATCGCTGTCGGTTCGTCAAAGACGATACATTCGCACTGCATCGCAAGCACGCCGGCGATTGCGGCGCGTTGTTTTTGCCCCATAGACAGCTCAAACGAATCGGTAAAGTTCTCTATTTTCATCATTTTTACGACCGATTCGATGCGCTCGTCTATTGCTTTTTGTTCAAGGTCGAGGTTGCGCAACGCAAACGCCATGTCGTCGCGTACTTTTTCGAACACAATTTGATTTTCGGGGTTCTGAAACACGATGCCTATCGTTTTACGCAGTTCAAGGAATTTCGCCTTGTCGCGGGTGTCTATGCCGTTTACTGTGCAGCAGCCGCGTCCCGGCCGCTCTATGCCGGCGATTATCCGCGCAAGGGTTGATTTTCCCGAACCGTTGTGTCCGACAATGGCGACAAATTCGCCTTTTTGTATGTGCAGGTTTATGCCGGAAAGCGCGGGCTTTCCGGATGGATATGTGAAGTGCATATCGGATACAACTATCATAGATTTGTTTCCACCTTATATTCTTGTTTTTTAGCTTCCACCGGCGGAATAAACTCGTTAGTATCTTTACTTTCGAGCAGGAATTTTTTTACCAGCGGGTCTATAAACAGTTTTAATAAAAATATGGAGGCGATTTTTAGCGGTAGTTTAATCGCGTTGGCAAGTATACGCGCCGGAATAAAAGCCAACGACGCTTTTTTTGTGGTGATCATCAGCCAAAGACTGTTCAGCCCAATATTTACGAAGACGGTTACAAGTAAAGACGCGATTATAAGGTGTATCAAAAACTGTTTGTTGTTTTTTGTGTTGTAAAGAAAAAATCCGTATATTAATCCCGCCAAAAACGTGCTTAACGTGAAGCCGGGGAAAAATACGCCTTTGGGAAACAGCGTCATTCCAACCACATCGCCCAGAGCCGCGATTCCGGCGCACCACCACGGTCCGAGCAGAATTCCGCATAGTACGATGGGCATAAACCCTATGCCGGTACGCAAAAGCTCGGTCTGTATCGAGATTAGGCGCGAAAGTACAAGAGCCGAAAGCAGCAAACTCGCGAGCGCGATTTTTTTGACTTTAGACATGGCGCTCGTCCTCGTTAGTTTCCTGTTTTGGGGAATCGCCGTTTATATTTCCGCTTTCGTTGTCGGGTATTTGATATTCATTTTCATAACCGCCGCCGGAAGCAAGGAATTTTTTTATTGCCGGGTCTAAAAATAATTTGAGCAGGAATATCGTGCCTACTTCTACCGGCAGCAGTATCACGGCGGCGATAACGCGGGCGGAAGCGAAGGCGATGAACGCTTTTTTGTACATTATGACTAGCCAAAGGCTGGTCAATCCTATGTGTATGAAAATCAATACTGTGAGTGTGCTGATTATAAGGCGTATTAAAAATTGTTTGTTGTTTTTGGTGTTGTAAAGAAAAAAGCCGTGTATCAATCCGGTCAGCAGGGCGCTTAATGTAAAGCCCGGAAAGAACGCGCTTTTTGGAAACAGCATCATTCCTATCACGTCGCCGAGTGTGGCGATACCTGCGCTCCACGCCGGCCCCAGCAGGATTGCGCTCATCATTATTGGAACATACGCGAAACTGATGCGTAAGAACTGTGTTTGTATGGAGATGAGGCGCTCTACGACAATCAAAACAGCAAGCAGCAGGCTTGCCAAAACAAGTTTATTTACTTTGGACATAACAAAACCTCCTTAGGTTTGTCCGCCGGACGCGCTTTCAAAACGCGCCGCAAATTTCATTTTCCGGTTTCATAATATTTTGAACCGTTTGTTTGTGTGAGATTTTTGAAAGCAGCGGACAAGCGCTACCTGTATTGGAATGCCGGTATTATGGGCATCATGGGTTCCTCCTTGGGTCGGTCCGCGATATGCGGAAATTTCATCAAGGCACCCTTCGGAAATGTGGTCCCGAAAATATGATGCCTAATTTTCAGTCCGCTTTGAGCGGGCTGTAACTGTATTTTATTATCCTAGCAGTAGTTCTGAAAAAAAGCAAGTTTTTTATTCGCCGGCGGGATACGCGCCCGCCAGCGGGTTTCATATCCGCTACGCGGTATTATCCCGCGAGTCTTCACAACACGAAGGCGTGGAGTTTCGCTCCGCAAACTCCTAAGATGAATAGTATACAAAATGCCGCGCATTTTGTATACTATTCATCATGGCGGCTGTCTTTACACTCGCCGTAATCTTTTTACAAGGAGAAGTTTATGAATAAACTAAAATTGAGCATGGCGGCTCTAATCACCGCTATAGCCCTCTCTTCCTGCGGCGACGCCGCGTCAGACGCGATTGTAGCGGCTGTTGGAAACACTCCAACCAAGGAGGGCACAACGGAAACCAACATCGTTGTTACTTTCAAAAACGGCTGGGAAGACACGGCGCCGGCTGAATTGTTGGATGATGATTATACATCTTTCAAATTTTACAGCGGACTTACGCCAGCCACGGTCAAAGCCGTTGTAGATACCGCGGAAAACGACGCTTACATTGGGGCGCGCACTGAATGGGAGCGTATCAACATACTTTGGGACAAATATAAAAAAGATCTCGAAGTGTCCCAAAATAACGGCGAAGATCCCCCCCCCCCCCCAATGATCCCCTTCCTCCCGAACCTGTTCCTCCTATAGCCACAATCCCCTATTTTCCGGGAGACGAATACTTAGCCAGCGGCAACGTCCTCGCAAAAGCCGGCGCGGCGCCGGAATGGGACTTTCATACTCTTACAGGCTGGAAGATTGAAGACGGCGAAGAGGCGACCCTTAACACTCCGATAACGGAAAATACTACGGTAACCGCGGTCTGGGCCGACGCTCCTAAAAAGCCTTACTACACGGTAACTTTCAACAAAAACGACGGTACAGGCGCGTTTGAAAAACGCATCGCAATCCCGGAAAAGATATGGTACGAGATAACCGTTGACTCCAACACCAATGAGGAGGAGGGTGCTGAGGAAAAATCTGAGGAAGTGACGGATGCGGACGGCGAAGCCAAGACTATCCATTTTACAACTGACGATAAGGCGGATAACAGGAAAAAAGACGGTTTAATCATCGGCGAGAACTACAAGCTGGCGGAAAAGTATTCGATCGGCGAAACTAGCGAGGTAACGCAGAACCCGCTGGTACCCGTGTTCACGCGGGAGCATTACAAAAGCGGCGACTGGAAAGACATGACCGGGAAATCTGTAACTCCCGATGCCCACTACGAAGTTACCGGCGACACGCAGTTGTACCAGCAATGGACTGCCAACACTTTTACCGTAAAGTTTAACTCAAACAACAAGACTCTGACGAAGACTACTCTTATCGATATATCCGGCGTGAACGAGGCTTTGAGCGCCGCAGGCGGCTTGAAGGCGGCGGGTATGGATCTACCCGCTGTAGAAGAAGACGTAACCATAGACCAGATAATCTACAAGTTCGTGAACTGGACGGACAAGGCGGATGGGAGCGGCAAGACTATAATCGCATCTACCCCGCTGTTTCCGAAAGATGGCGCGAATGAAGTAACACTGTATGCG
>JAIRZA010000011.1 GCA_031267475.1 Spirochaetaceae bacterium
CTGGCGGAATCTTGCACCGCCGGACTCGCAGGCAGCCTGCTTGCCCGTACACCAGGCGCTTCCGCTGTATTTTGGGGCGCGTTTGTTACATACACCATCGAAGCAAAACAGCAAATGTTGGGAATCGACTCCGGACTGTTAAATAAATATCACGCGGTAAGCCGCGAATGCGCCTGCGCCATGGCCGAATCCGCCCGCGCCCGCGCAAATTCGACCATCGCGCTGTCAATAACCGGGCTGGCCGGACCTAAAGGCGACGACTCGGGGATTCCCGTTGGGACTGTTTGGGTAGCGGGCGCGTACAGCGGCATCCCCACATACGCGCGGCTGCATCGGTTTACCGGCGGGCGCAACAGAATACGCGCAAAAGCCGCCGCCGCCGCGCTTCAACTTGGGTTGGAACTGGCGCGTAATCTTGTTAAATAAGACTGTGAACTTAACGATAGACGCTCCTTGCAAAGTAAACCTCAACCTAAACATAGGCGGGCGGCGGCAGGACGGTTTTCACGATGTTGAAAGCATTTTTGCGGCGTTTACGCTTTGTGATACACTGAAATTCGAGGCAGGCGAAGCGTCCGGCGGGTCTTATCAAGATGAGGTACAACTTGATACCGCGGAATTGCCTCATTTTTTTGGAGAAATACTCAGCCCGCCCCGCCTGTCGCCGGAAAAAAACCTCGTCTACCGGGCAATAAAATTATTTAAGAGCAAGACCGGTTTTGATCGAACCGTGAAAGTGAACATCGTAAAACGAATCCCTCCGGCTGCGGGATTAGGCGGCGGCTCGTCGGACGCGGCGGCGGCGCTTTTGGCAATGAACACCATTTCCGGCGCGGCGCTTACTAATGAAGAACTACTGCGCTGCGCCGCGGAACTTGGCAGCGATATTCCGTTTTTTATCGAACTTGCAGCCCGGCATTGTCCGGAATCAAACTTTTGCTACGCGGCCTATGTTTCCGGACGCGGCGAGCGTGTGGAATTTTCCGCCGCCCCCCCGTTAGACATAGTAATAGCGAACCCGTGCATAGAAAGCGGCACAAAAGAAGCCTTCGCCCTGTTAGACGAAACCCGCGCTTCTGAAAAAAAATTGAGTTTGGATAGTGTAGATATGCGTGTAAAAAACTGTTCAAAGACAAACGCGCTTGCCGAACTGTCAAAAGACCCGTCAAAATGGCGGTTTGCCAATGATTTTTTAACAGTATTCATGGCGCAGCCTTCCCAAAAAAAGAAATATCAGGCAATTTTGCAAGATTTAGCGCGGCAAGGGTCTCTTTTTTCAGGACTTTCAGGCTCCGGATCAAGCTGTTTTGGAATATTTCCTAACTCCGCCGCCGCAAAAACCGCCGCGCATAACCTTTCCGCCGCATGGCCTTTTGTCCGGGCTGCCCGCAGTCTTAACGCAGGGCGCTGTTTTTGACGCTGTTATGCTAAAAATATTTACACTGATTCTTGTTTTGAGCGTCTCAATGATGTTTTTCGCGGCCTGTGTGAAAGGCGGCGCGATTGAACCCGCTGAGCAGACGGAGCGGATTACGCAGGAAAAAGAAGAGCGCGATAGGAATATCCGGCGGAATTTTGAGCAGGCCGCCGGCCTCGTCAAACTACTCACAGATGAACAACTAGCCGCGCAGGTTATAATGACGGGAATTGACGCTTGCGGGCCATTGAGCGCCGGAGAGCGCGAGCGACTGCGCCGCGTCCCCGTTGGCGCGGTAATGCTGTTCAGGAAAAACCTGAATGCGGACAACCAAACAATCAGCGGCATGATAGACGAGCTAAATGTTTTGGGACCTGAACCGCGCGGCGCGGATGACAAGGCGCCCGCGCGTATCAAGCCGTTCATAGCCGTTGACCACGAGGGCGGTGATGTGCACCGGTTTACCGGCGCTGTTGAGCGGCTGCCGCCTCCGCTTTCGTATTGGGAACTGGACGATAAGGACGAGGCGCTGCTTGCCATAGAGCGGGACGCTGAAAAATCGGGAAAAGAACTCGCCGCGCTGGGTATAACGATGAATTTAGCCCCTCTTGCCGAAACGCTCACCAGTGAAAACAGCGCTTTTCTTGGGAGTCGATCATACGGTCCGGATATAGAATTTACCGCGAAAGCCGCCGCCGCCTTCATACGCGGTATGAAGGCGGCTAACATAGCCTGCGTGTTGAAACATTTCCCCGGAAACGCGGGCGCGGATCCGCATATAGAAACTCCGGTCTTACAAGGCGGCGGTCTGGAATTACGGGCGGCGGTATCGCCGTTTGCGTCAGTGATAGACGCTCTCGCCCCGTCCGCAGTGATGGTGTCGCACGTCGTAGTCCCCGCTTGGGACGCATCCCGCAACGCGAGTTTGTCTGAAATTGTCATGCGTGAAAAGCTGCGCGGCGAGCTTGATTTTCAGGGCTTGATTCTTGCGGATGATTTTTCGATGGGCGCGGTTTCAGGCGGCTACGGCACCGAAGAAAAAACTATAATGGCGCTGCGCGCCGGCGCCGATATGGTGATGGCGTGGCCGCGCAATCTTGTGTCTATACATCAAGCGATACTAGCGGCGCTTGATAAGGGCGGCGTTTCACGGGAACGGCTGGAAGACGCCGCCGCCCGCGTTGTCAGCGAGAAACTTCGCATGGAAAATTACGCGGAGGGATTTTAGAAGCGGCCTGCAATCCCGCGACGAGTCTTTTTTCAAGCAAAATTGTAGATTCCGACACGAAGTTTCGCTCCACATTCGCAGGCTCATCCGCGCCTGAATCTTCAAAACTTTCGTCAAATGTAATGGCGGAGCTTCCGTCAGATGATTTACCCAGCATAATTATCCGTTTGCCCAAGTATATCGCTTCGCGGGGATCGTGGGTAACGGCGATGACAAAACGGTTTTCGGCCAAAAGCAGCCGCCGCACCGAATCCATCAACTGGATTCGCAACGGTATATCGAGCGATTGAAAAGGCTCGTCCATCAGTATGACAGGCGACGGGTACGCCCAAGCGCGCGCGATTGAAGCCCGCTGTCTTTGTCCGCCGGACAGTTTCGCGGGATAGGCGGAGGCGTATTCGCTCAACGCGCTCTCGCGCAGAAAAAAAAGCGCCCGTTTTTCCGCCTCCGCTCTGCCTAAAAGTTTAACTATGGGCAGTGTTACGTTTTGCAAGATGTTCAGATAGGGAAGAAGACGCGCTTCTTGAAACACGAAAGACACCGCGTTTTTTTTCCCGTCGGCGTCAATTGTACCGCTCCGCGGGCTGAGTAATCCGGCCATAAGCCGCAATAACGTGGTTTTCCCGCATCCGGACGGACCCAAGATGAATACAGGGTTTGCGCCGCTCAAATCAAGCGAGAAATCATTAAATATGTTATTCGCGTTAAAACCAAAGGTTAGGTTTTTTATAATAATACGCGCCGCCTCCGTCCATCGCCCGTTTATACATCGCCTTCGAATAATCCGGGCGCGCCTGTCCGCCATTCTTCTTTAGCGCGCAGCACCAAATTTTCAACATCAAGCCAATTTTCGGCGCGCGGTCCGTGTATGCCGCGGTTTGTCGAATTTGAGAACACTATGCACTTGCAGCGGTTGGCCCGCAGCAATTCTATGTTTTTGGGCGCGTCGTCAATGTAAACATGAGCGCCTACCGCGCCTTTGTCTTTCATGAAACAGAGGTCCCAATACGGAATGTCGTATGAATCGAGCCATTCTACGGTTTGCGTGATTGTAGTTTTGTGTGAATACTTTAAAACCAAGCGTTGTGTAATAATACGAATTCTGATTCCGCATAAGGAAAGTTTTCGCAGAATGGCGGAAGCGTCCTTTAGCGGCTTCATGTTGCGGAAAAGAGCGCGTTGCGAAACAGCAAACCTGTGCAGACGGTCATATCCGCCAAACTCGTTTATGCCCCATTCTTCAAGTCCATAGCTGACATCTTCTGTAAGCTGATCAACAGGTTTATCGAGCCATTCCGCCGCGATTTCACGCATAGCGCCGTAAAAATCGCCGACTACGCCGTCTAGGTCAACGCCAAAAATAAATTCTGTTTCGTCCATATTATCCTCCGCCGCTGTCGTCACTGCCGCGCCGTGCGGCGTTAAATTTCACTGCGAATGAAATTTGTAAAGACGCGCTCTTCATCCTTTGGCGGCGGGATGTTCTTTTTACCAAGCTCCAGCGTTTTAAGCAGCCACGCCATGTTTCGCCCAACGGTTCGCAGGGTGAAAACGCCTTCGGCGTCTTGTTCGGCTTCTTTCGCGTTGTTGCCGTGCAGCACGTTCCAGTATACGCTGGGGACGATTATAACGCCCGCCAATGTCAGGTAGTTATTAAGTTGATGAAAAACATCTATGCCGCCGGTTCTGCGCACTGTCGTAAGAACCGCGCCGGCTTTGCGCTTCAAATTCGAGCCGGAATAGAACAGGCGGTCGCAAAAACACTTAAAGTTTCCCGCTATACCGCCATAATAAACGGGCGCGGCAAGGATAACGCCGTCTGCTTTTTCTAGTTTTTCGGAGCATCGATTAACTATGTCGTCAAATTTACAGTGTCCTGTTTTATGACAGGAATTGCAGGCGGAACAGCCGGGTATGTTTTTATCGCCTACATGAATGATTTTGGATGAAATTCCTTCTTTTTCTAGCTCTGATGTGATGGTAAGTATCCCTGTATATGAAGCGCCTTGTTCATGCGGGCTGCCGTTAAACGCTATGACTTTCATTTGCTGCCTCGTAATGTCATTTTTCATACTCCTCTGTTTTTGCAAGTTTTTAGCAGCTTGTTCAACAAGCTGTCTGGTTGTCGCGGGCTTTAGTCCGGCGCGGGTCTTTCAAGCTGAAGTTCCTAAACAATTCTATATTGCCGCGAAACTTTAGTTTCCGGCTGCCACCGGCAAATTAAAAGCATAATTTGCCGGTGTCAAAAAATCAAGGCTTCCGTTCGTACGCGCGGCGATTCCGAATTTAAAAGCTATCAGAGACTTCTCCCGCAAACAGGTTTCCGCAACACAAAGGCGTGGAGTTTGCGCTCCGCGCAAACTCCGGAGCTGAACGCGCCCCAAGCGCTCCGCGCTTGGGGCGCGTTCAGCCCTTTTCCAAAAACGTTTTTTTATGTACACTTAGCGTGGGATCGTTGCGCGTTCCCGGCCGCGAGTAGCGCGGTATAATTCAACAAGAGCATCAGGAGGCTCAATTATGACAAAGAAACTTTACGCCGCCGTAACAGCGGCGCTGCTTGGACTAGCAATGTCCTGCGGAGAAGCCGGCGAAGACATAGCGGGCTTGATACAGGGAATAAACAACGGCGAAACCCAAGCAACAAGCGTGTTCGTCCAGTTTAACGGCGGCGCGGGTAAACCTGCGGCGCAAAAATTTGACTTTTTCCGCACAGCGGGCGAACCGGTAATAACCTTTACCAATCCCGAAATATCCAGCAAGGAAGATTGGCTCGCGCTTAAAGAAAAAACCGGGTACGACTTTGTAAATGACCCGGAAGGACTCGGCCCGAACTGGGGGGGGGGGGGGATGAAACTCAACTAAATCCCGCAGAAAACACACTATTCGAAAATAACTTTTTACCACCACTAAAAGACGAAGAGGCAATCCCCGCCGCTGACGCGAAAGAAAAAGAATACGATATTACCGGTTTTTCTGTAAAATACTCCCTGAGTATCTCCCAAATAGAACGCATTGAAATTCCAGAGAAACTAGGCTCTGAATTCATCAACTGGAAAATAACCGCGATTAACTCCGCGCTTTCCGCAGCCGAAGGGCCGGCGTTAAACACCGAGATAAATCCATCGGATATTTCTTACACACTTACATACACACTCAAAGACGGGGACGCCCTTGAGTTCCCCGCAAGCGCCCTGCTTAAACCCCTCTCCGCAGCCTATGTAACAGTAAGCGCGGTATTCAAAGTGGACGAACACACGGCGGCGGCGATAAACGATGTAGAAGCATTGATTAACGACATCCAGAACCAGCTAAACAGCGGCTCGTCCGGTGAAAAGCTTTACGATACAGACGACCCATTGGTCGGCAAACCGCCGGCAGATAGCGAAACTGCGGCGAAAGCATTGGACGATAAGGTGAAAGCGGCGCAGGATGCCGTAGCCGGAGATTCGGTTGGTATAGAGGTTACGCTGGACGATTTTGTGTGGGATGATGAGAGTGGCGACTATAAAAAAGATGAGGTAACCGGCGAATTGATTCCGCTTACCACGACAGTAACATACATCGTATACGACACGAAGAAAATCAAGGATGCGGAGACGGAGCTTAAAAAAGCGATTGAGGCGGCTAAAGAAGCACAAGTTGGCGCGTATGTTTCCAGCGTCATTACGCTGTCATCGCGGAATACCGATGACAGCGACAAGGACTGGAAATCGGTAACGATAGTCAATGACGGCGTATACAAAATCACGATAAGCGGGGCCAACGGCGGTCATGCGTGGTCGCAGACCAATACCCTGAAATTTGGCGGCAAGGGCGGCTATGTCGTGGCGCAAAAGGACTTTAAAAAAGGCGACGTGCTAAAAATCCGCATTGGAACCGAAGGCAAGGGACTTGCGATATTTGATGGGCAGGACCTGGTAAAAAGCAGCGAGATTACAACAGCAGGGCAGCCCGGCGGCTGGCCTAACGGCGGCTCTGGCGGAAAACCGGTTGGGACCAGTTCCTCTGACATATCAACGCCCGGATCCGGCGGGGGCGGGGCGACAGACGTTTACTACGTCGGCAGCCGCGAAACAGGCGCCAGCGCCACCCTCAAAACACCGGGCGAAAAAGGACAACTCGGCAATCTAACCCGTAATAACGACTGCCTGCTGCTTGTAGCCGGCGGCGGCGGAGGAGCGGGGTCTGCTAAAAGAGTATCAACTGCTTTAGGGCGTTCAGCCATGGCGGGCGGCGACGCCGGAAGCGGCGACAGCAACAGAAATGCGGGAACTGGGGCGATTCCCGCGACATGGACCGGAAATTATACAAACTCCACCGTAAAAACATACACTCTTGCCGCCGCCCTTTCCGAGCCGTATACGAATATCAAAACATCAGTTGCATATGACAAGCTTAACATAACTTCTGATAACAAATATTATGGGGAATACGCGAAAAATGATATTGTTACATACGACACCGGCGCAAGCGGACAGGGTGTGAACGGCGCAAATGGCGACACGGGTAAAGAGAGAGCGTGGGAGGCCTGCGGCGGCGGTGGCGGCGGCTATTACGGCGGCAACGCGATAAAAACCAACTATACCGGCGGCGGTGGCGGCGGCGGGTCTAATTACATAGGCAGTGGGTTTAGCAATACCACAAACGACACTTCCGGTGTTTATGGGAACGGCGCGTTCAAAATAGAGTATGTCAGTGCTAATTAAATCAGCCTGCTAAATTAAATCAGCCTACATCGTCTACGACGCTGTAGGCGAATACGCCAAAGCCGCAGATAACCCGCGCCGCGAGGCTGTCGAGGCTTTGCCGGAAATAGAACTGTAATATAGAGTGTTTATTATCCGCCTGCGGTGAGTTCTTACTGTTTTTCTACCGGCTGCAAGTCTTACGATTACTTGAAGCCGGTATTATACACCAACAGTGCTATACACTCTTTCGCAAAGCAGGCCGAAAACCCAGTGAGTTGAGTACCTTCATCACTGTCGAAAAAGAAGGATTACCGCCTTGCGATAAAGATTGATACAATTCTTCTCGTGATAAATGCAAATCACGCGCTATTTTTGCCATACCATTTGAGCGGGCAATATCACTCAGCACGGCAAGAAACAGCTTTAAGCCGCCCGGATTGGAAAAATCGGATTCTTCAAGCGCGGACTCAATGTAGGCCATTACCGATTCCGGGCTATCCATATCACGGACGGCATCCCAATTACGCGCTTTTAAGGTTTCCATTCTTTAACCTCCATAGGCGTTTTTGCATAGAGGGCGCTTTTTACATAGATAAAAGTTCTGTATCAAATATCCGTTCTAATTTTTTTAGAGTCTTTAGCGTCGGATTTGCTGTTTTGGGATTTTCCAACTTTTGATAAACTTGATATTTTACTCCCATTTTATGGGCAACGTCCTCAAGGCTCATATTATGCGCTTTTCTTTTCTCACGCAACCAAATAGCAAAAGCCAAGTTCGGCTCAAGCGGTATATCATAGTAATCCGGCATATTTACCGGCGCGGGAATCGAAAAAGGTATATTATGTTTTATATTGACCGCAATAATACCGGACACCGCCTCGCA
>JAIRZA010000021.1 GCA_031267475.1 Spirochaetaceae bacterium
CCTGATTTGCGAAGGACTCTCCGCCCGGACAGGCAACTATCGCAAGATTTGCGGGATTTGAATAATACATACCGCCATTCTACACCAAGCATTCTTAATATGACAATGGACTTGCTCAAAAACCCATATTTCCGGCGTTTAACAAGCGCGTTTGTTAAACGCGCTTGTTAAACGGTTAAGTTTTTTGCGCCGCCCATTCCGATATGTCTTTTTTAGACGTTCGCCATTCCGATTCCACATAGTTGCCGTTGCGTACACAAAAACGGCAAAAAGGCACCGGGTTGTTCGCAAATTTAAAAATTTCATCGATGCTTTTGGCTTCATAAATGTCAATGTAGTCTTGCTTGGAAAGTTCAAGGTTCTTAGAAAAATATTCGTTGAATACGCCTATATTCGCGGATGTTGGACATTTATATATTTTACCGTTCCGCAAATTTCCGCATAACTTATCGCGGCATTTTTTGAATGATTCTTGGTAATCTTGTTCGCCGTCAAGGTCTAATTCAAATTTAGTCATCTTCCGGTCTGGTGTGCTGTCGTCGTATGTAAGCTTTATTTTATGCTTTTCCGTCAATTTTTTAACCGCGTCATAATCTAAATTGACGGGGTAATAACTAATGAATATATCAATATTATATTTTGAGCAGATATTCCAAAATTCCTCGCTCTGTTTAAGCAGCAAAACACCGTTGGTAACAATCTCTATCCTGCATTTTGGAAAACATTCCCGCGCAAGACGCGCAATACTGGATATTTTATCGTTTAACAGCGGTTCTCCGCCCATCAATCTTAAAGTATCTATGTTACCGGCGCCCAATTTAGCCAAACGTTTAAAATCATTCTCGCATTGAACAATGTCAACAAATTCAGTCTTGGCAAGCGGCGAATAATGACTGCAATAGGCGCAGTTTAAATTACAATGATCGGCAATGTGCATCTCAAGATACAATCCGGCTTTTTCATGGAATCTGCCGTATTTTTTCCAATAAACGCCGTACAAACGTTTGGCAAATTTTATCTCGAAGGGCAGTATTTTAAATACTTTTCTTACATTTCGCATAATTACATTAATCAGGCCGCCCTTTCTGTAGGGGGGGGGGGGGGAATTAATTGTCATATTTACTCCTTTTTCAAACACATGATTAAACGCGCTGTTGCAGCCAGCCGCATTTTGCGAGCGCCATGTTACGGGCAGCCTTGCAGAACGTATTGTTCAATTACACGGGCGAGTCCGTCTTCATCGTTTGACATTTCGGTAACAAGCCTCGCGGCTTTTTTTATGCGCTCGTCGCCGTTGCACATGGCAATGCCTAAGCCCGCCCAGCGTATCATGGCTTCGTCATTCATAGAATCGCCAACCGCCATAACCGCTTCCCTGTCTATTCCCAGCCGCGCCGCCACTTTCGCAAGGGCTGTTCCCTTGTCAGTCGCGGGCGGCAGTATTTCAAGATAGTAAGGTTTGCTGGTAAAAATGGTTACTTCGTCGCCTACAAAATTCCGCAGTATTACTTCCAACTGCCGCAGTAACATGGGATCGCCCGGTATTACAAGTTTATGACAATTCGCCGCTATCATTTCTCTGAAATTAGGCGGGATTGTCTGCTGCATACCGGTAAGTTTTTTTTCGTAGATGGCGAATTCATTTTTGCGCGAAACATAAGCGACATCACCTTCGTATATCTGTACCGCGAAACCTTCGGCGTCGACTAAATCGAAAGCGGCGAGCGCGGGTTTGGGCGGCAGTGTAACTTGATCAACTATTTTTCCCGTCGCCGCCTCTTGTATCAAAGAACCGTTGCCGCAGATTAGGTAGCTGCCGTTCTTTTGCAAAGACAAAAGTTTCGCGTAATAATATACCGATTTGTAGACGCGCCCAGACGCCAGCACCACCTTGACCCCTGCCGCAAGACAGCGTTTTATCGCTTTCCGTGTGCGGAACGAAATGCTTAAATCCGTCCGCAGCAGAGTATCGTCAATGTCCAGCGCAATCAAGCGTATAGCCTGCATGATCAACCGTAGCAGGCTATCATGATGCCCGCCGCTATAGCGGTTCCAATTACGCCTGAGACATTCGGACCCATGGCGTGCATCAACAGGAAATTACCCGGATCGGATTCGAGACCGACCTTGTTGGAAACACGCGCCGCCATTGGAACAGCGGAAACACCGGCTGAACCTATCAGCGGGTTGATTTTTTCTTTCAAGAACAGGTTCATGAATTTAGCGACCAGAACACCCGCGGCGGTAGCGATGCAGAACGCCAGAAGTCCCAGCGCGACTATCGAAAGCGATGACGGGTTTAGGAACTTTTCCGGCGTCATTTGACTGCCAACGCCGAGCGAAAGCAGTATTGAGACTATGTTCATCAACTCGTTTTGCAAGGTTTTTGAAAGCCGTTCCACCAAGCCGCATTCTTTAATGAAATTGCCAAACATCAAGCAGCCTATCAATGGCGCGGCGGCGGGCAGCACTAAGATGGTGAGCGAAAACACGATGAGCGGGAACATTATCTTTTCAGCCTTAGGCACATGGCGCATCTGCTTCATTTTGATAAGCCGTTCTTCTTTTGTGGTAAGCGCCCGCATGATCGGCGGCTGAATTAACGGAACCAGCGCCATGTACGAATACGCGGCTACCGCGACCGTCGCAAGTAATTCAGGCGCTAGTTTCGCGGCAATATAAATTGTGGTGGGACCGTCCGCGCCGCCTATGATAGCAACAGCGCAGGCTTCTTTCAATGTAAAATTAACGCCCGGGATTAGGTTCATCGCCGTAACGCCAAACAGTGTTCCGAACACGCCGAACTGCGCCGCCGCTCCCAGCAGAGCGGTTTTAGGATTGGCGATGAGCGGGCCGAAGTCCGTCATCGCGCCTATACCCATGAAGATGAACAGCGGGAAAAATTCGTTGCCTACGCCGGCTTCGTATATTATGTGTAAAAAACCGTGCGGGCCGTCCCCCATGCCGGCGAAAGGTATGTTCACAAAAATTGTGCCGAAGCCAATCGGTATCAACAGCAGGGGTTCGAAATTCTTTGCCGCGCCCAGCCACACGATGACGAAACCGACAATGACCATCAATAATTCCTGCCAGCCGTATATCGTTGTTTTTTCGCCGCCCGGTGTAAACATTTCTTTCGCATCGGTGATGAATGCGTACAAACCGGTTGTTTCGGCTATGTTGCGGGCGAATGACGATATGGAAATTGTGGGAATTTCGCCGTGTTCAGTGCCTTCTATAAGCCCGTCTATATTGAGATAGGAGGCGGAGCCTTTACCAGCGGCAGTCGCCGCGGCGCCTGACGCGGCGACTGCCGAGGTATCCGCAGTCTGAGCCTGCGCTCGCGGCGCGAAAGACAGAACGGCTGATAACGCCATGGCTCCTATCAGCATTATAAAGCAGATTTTCGTTACCCAAGTAGGATCTTTTTTAAAGTTAAACATCAGCTTTATCCAATCTGGGCCAGCGCTTGCTGCGCTTGTACCGCTTGCCCGGCGGGTACTAAGAAATGCACTTTACCCGGCGCTGTCGCCTTTATTTCAAGCTCCATCTTCATCGATTCGATTATGACGATTGTATCGCCGAGGGCGACAGACGCGCCTTCCTCGACGGAGTGTTTCAGCAGTGTTCCCGCCACAGGCGCGATGATTTCAACGCCGCCCGCTGGAACGGCGGCGGCCGCCGGACTTGCGGGGGCTGGAGCGGGAGCCGGGGCGGCGGACGCGGAGGCGGACGCCGGAGCTATCGCCAGCGAGCCTTCGGGACGCACCTGAACGTGATAATCCGCGCCGTTTACATTTACTATGTAAGCGCCGGAGTCTTCCGTCTTTGACGCGGTTTTCGCGGCGGCGGCAAACTCGTTGCTGGACACCGGCCCCTTGGCTCTGTTCTTGAAGAAATTGGGCGCGACTTTGGGGAACATCGCGTAAGTAAGCGTGTCTTCGATACTGCCCGCGCCCGCGGCTTTAGCTTCGGACTCGATTTTTTCAAACTCATTGGTAATGCTGTCCGCGGGGCGCGTCGTCAAAACTGCGTCATATTTATTCTGAGCGAGCGCTTGTTTGACTAAATCCGGATTTGGGCTGGCGGGAAGCGCCCCGTAGCGGCCTGTAACCAAGTCGGCTGTTTCGGTGGTAATCTTCGCGTACCTTCCGAACAACACGTTAAACACAGCTTGTGTGCCTACAATTTGGCTTGTCGGCGTTACCAGCGGGATGTATCCGCAGTCTTTCTGAACAAGGGCTATCTCTTTTAATACGTCGTCGATTTTGTCCTGCGCCCCTTGTTCCTTTAACTGGCCTTCAAGATTTGAAAGCATACCGCCCGGCACTTGAGAGACTAGGATACGAGTGTCGGCCCCAAGGAAGCTCGACTCGAACTTGGCGTATTTTTTTCGTACTTCGCGGAAGTACGCGGCGATTTTGAGCAGCTCTTTGGTATCAAGACCGGTATCATACTCCGTCCCTTTGAACATCTCGACGATAGTCTCCGCCGGGCTGTGGCTGGTGCCCATAGACATGGACGAGATTGTTGTATCCAGAATTTCAGCTCCGGCTTCGGCGGATTTAAGCAGGGTTGCGACAGAAAGCCCCGTTGTCGCGTGGGTGTGTATATCAATGGGTATGCCGGCTTTGGCTTTCATGGCTTTTATCAGGTCGTAGGCTTCATAGGGTTTAAGAAGCCCGGACATATCTTTAACACAAATAGAATCCGCGCCGAATTCGGCGTATTTTTTGGCTAGGTCCGCGTAAATTTCTTTGGTGTGGTATGGTGTTGTAGCGTAAGAAATCGCCATTTGAACGTGTTTGCCCGTCTTCTTGGCGGCGTCCGCGGCGCGTTTCAGGTTTCGCGGGTCGTTGCAGGCGTCAAAGATGCGGAAGACGCCTATTCCGTTGGCCGCCGCTTTTTCGACAAATTTATCAACAATGTCATCCGCGTAGTGGCGGTAGCCGAGCAGGTTTTGTCCGCGCAGCAGCATCATTATGGGCGTGTTGGGCAGCCCTTTTTTAAGCGTCCGCAGGCGCTCCCACGGGTCCTCGTTCAGGAACCGGATGCAAGCGTCAAAAGTCGCTCCGCCCCACGCTTCCAGCGACCAATACCCGATCTTGTCAAGCATACCCAAAGCTTCAAGCATATCCGCCGTTGTCATTCGTGTTGCAATCAAGGACTGATGAGCATCCCTCAATACTAAATCATTTAACTTAATCTTTGCCATAGAAAACTTCCTCCAATAATAGAAAATATAGAAAAATACCGGTTTATTCGTTGCGGTGCGTTTTAACCGCAGTTGTTATAGCCGCGACAAGCGCGTTATCTATGCCCCCCGGCGCTATTTTCGCAGGCTGCGCCGCAAGCGGGGTGTTCTGCGCGTCTTTATTCAAGCCTAGAGCGCGGATGATATGCCCGGCCGCGCTGATTACGATGATCAGCACGATAAGAAAACCAAAAACTACGCTCATTCCCAGTAGTGCAAGCGAGCCGCTTTGTCCAAACATCTCCGATATGGTCATAAAGCCTCCAAAAATATCTTCATTTTGAGTATATAGCGAATCAAACGGCTGGTATAGTGGG
>JAIRZA010000077.1 GCA_031267475.1 Spirochaetaceae bacterium
TGAACGGGTTCGTCTAATATAATAGTGGAGGCGGTGTCGAGTTTTCGGCTTACAATGGCTGCTGGAGCGAACCTGCGTGGTTTGGCGCGGGGGTTTTAGAGCGAGGGGGGGGGGGGGGATGCTGCAAATGAATACCGGCATAAATCCGCCGGTATATATCTGTAAAATTTGCTGGTTGCGTTCAAATGCGTTTCCTTTTTTATTTCTATTTTATGGCGCTCTAAAACGTCAAAAGCGTTTGTCGTTTTCACGGTTTTAAGCCGCCCAAACATAAATATCCGCCACCCGCCAGCGGGCTTCTATCCGCTACGCGGTAATATCCCGTAAGCCGTCTTCACTCCGCGTCTTCGCTACGATAAAGGCATTGGCATACGCGGCTGTCAGCCCCGCCACCGCTAGAGTATCACACCTTGCCGGAAACGAGAAGTATCGCCGGCTCAACGCGCTTTGCGCGTTGAGCCACTAGCGTCCGTGGCAGTGCTTGTATTTTTTACCGCTGCCGCATGGACAGGGATCGTTGCGGCCGACTTTCGGGTGAGCCCTGACAACGGTTACCGCTTCGCCTTGGGGCCGGTTTCCGGTGGATTGACTCCGCTGGACAGACTCGCCGGACCCGAAAGCCCCCACGCTGCCATGACTCGCCGACATGGCGATATTCCGTGTTTGCACCTCGCGGCTGTCCGCCTGAGCAATACGCACCAGATGAGTCCTCGAGGCGATTTCGGCGCGTATCATGTCAATCATCTTATCAAAAATGCTAAAGCCTTCCAGCTTGTATTCCGTAAGCGGATTTTTTTGAGCGTAATGCCGCAGGTACACAGCCTCGCGCAGCGCTTCCATGTTTTCAAGATGGTCAAGCCACATACGATCGATAAGCTGCAAATACTGAATCCGGATAAACGAATTCATAGCCTGTACGCCAACCAGAGCAACCTTTTCGCCAATATCTTTTTTTAAATCATCAAGTATAATTTTCTTAAGCTGTTCCGGAGTGATAGATTTATCTATATCATGATTCAGCGTATAGTTAAACGTTGTTTTTAGATATGCGGCAAGCTCTTTTAACGCGGACTCGCCGTCATTTTTAACATTCGATTGATAGCTTTCTAAAACAAGCGAAACCATATCTTCCGCAGCGTCATTCACGCGCTTTTGCAGATTGCCGTCATTCAAAATAGCATCCCGCTGCTCATATATAAATTTACGCTGTTGATTCAAAACATCGTCATATTCCAAAAGATGCTTGCGAATTTCAAAGTTGCGTTCCTCAACCTTTTTTTGAGCGCGTTCTATGCTTTTATTCAGCATCGGATGATAAATAGGCTCTCCGGCCTCCATCCCAATGCGCGTCATGATGTTTTTCATCTTTTCGCCGCCGAAAAGCCGCATCAAGTCGTCGTCCATCGAGATAAAAAATTTACTCCTGCCCGGATCCCCCTGCCTGCCGGAACGCCCGCGAAGTTGATTGTCTATGCGCCGACTTTCGTGGCGTTCCGTTCCTATAACGTACAAACCACCCAGCGATTTAACCTCTTCGTACTCCTTTTTCCATTTTCCCAGTTCATCTTTCAAAATCGCGGCAACTTTTTCCGGAGCGGCGTCCGCGCCCGCCTTTTTACGCGCGTGATGTTCAGGATTTCCGCCAAGTTTTATATCCGTACCGCGTCCCGCCATGTTAGTCGCTATCGTAACAGAACCCTTCTCGCCCGCCTCCGCTATAATCATAGCTTCGCGGGCGTGATTTTTCGCGTTCAGCACCTCGTGCCTAACCCCGTGTTTTGTGAGCAGCGAGGAAAGCTTTTCCGACTTTTCTATCGACACCGTACCCACAAGCACAGGCTGCCCGCGCTTATACGCATCGGCGATTTCGGCGCAGAGCGCGTTAAACTTATCATCCTCGTTCAAATAAACAACATCATCTTCATCAACGCGGGCGACAGAAACATTCGTCGGAATAACAACAACATCAAGACTGTAAATCTTGTTAAACTCCACCGCTTCCGTGTCGGCGGTCCCCGTCATGCCTGAAATCTTTTTATAAAGCCTAAAATAATTCTGAAAAGTAATCGTAGCCAGAGTACGATTACGCTGCTTTATTCTGATATGTTCTTTCGCTTCAATAGCTTGATGCAAACCGTCAGAATAACGCCTGCCGTGCAGAATACGTCCGGTGAATTCATCAACAATCTGCACTTCCCCGTCTTTCACAACATAATCAACATCAGTATGAAATAATTTATGAGCGCGCAAGGCTTGAGTAAAATAATGCATATACTCAAAATTTTCCTCATCAACAATCAGCCCCTTTATAAGACCGCGCTTTTGCAGCAAATCTTCTATTTTTGCAAGCCCTTCATTCGTAAATGATATATTTTTATTTTTTTCATTCAGCTTGTAATCGCCTATTATTTCCTCGCCCTGAGTCTCGTCGGGATATTCGCCGTTCTCTTTCTTTTGGACTTCGTCCAGCGTCCCCAGCATCTTGTCAACTTCGGCAAACTTAAATGTATCGTCCTCGGCGGCGCCGGAAATTATCAGCGGCGTACGCGCCTCGTCAATCAATATCGAGTCAATTTCGTCAACAATACAAAAATTATGCCCGCGCTGCACACGCTGTTCAAAACCGGCGTGCATATTATCGCGCAGATAATCAAAACCGAATTCATTATTCGTGCCGTAAGTTATATCGCAGGCATAATTTTCTTTGCGCCGCTCATTGTCCATATCCGACAATATAGTCCCCACGCTTACACCCAAATAACTATACACCGGACGCATCCAGTCTGCATCGCGTTCAGCAAGATAATCATTCACCGTAACAACGTGCACCCCCTTGCCGGAAAGCGCGTTCAAGTACGCGGCGGCGACACTCATAAGCGTCTTGCCCTCGCCCGTTTTCATCTCAACGATTTTCCCTTGATGCAGCACGATTGAACCCATCACCTGCACATCATAAGGACGCTCGCCAAGCACACGCTTGGCGGCTTCTCGCGCAATGGCAAAAGCCTCAGGCAGCATAGCATCAAGGCTTTCACCAGCCGTGAAACGCTCGCGAAAACGCCCCGTCTGTTCAATGAACTGTCCGGCGTCAAGCCCCGCCGCCCACGCTTCCTTATCATTTACAGCTTTAACTATCGGTGTAAGCGATTTTACATCCCGTTCCTTTTGAGATCCAAAAAACAGCGTTAAAATTTTTTCAACCATGAAACAATTTTACTTGTATAACACGGTGTTTTCAAGAAGAGTCCGGCTTAAATTTTACATCCCCTAAAGACAGCTTGCCGGATACATCGCCGCCCGCCGTAATCGCGCTTAAAACCACAATTAATGGCGCGAAGACGGCGAAAATCGCCCGCGCAAACGCCTTGAAATTCAGCGGGAGGATTTATACTATAATAAACTGGTAAACAAATGAAAATAATTTTAAGCGGATACGGCAAGATGGGGCAGCTCATCGAAAAACGCGCCAAAGAAAAAGGCCACGAAATAGCGGCTGTGATAGACCCCGTAAAAAACGGCGATTTTTTTAAAACAATCGGCGATTTTGAAAAAAAACACGGCGCGGACGGCTGCATAGCGCTCGATTTCAGCAATCCCGGCGCGGTTGAGCAAAACATACGGGATTTTGCCGAAAGGCGAATACCCGTTGTGGTCGGCACAACAGGCTGGTATGGCAAACTTGACGAGTTAAGCGCGTTAATTGAGCGCAAACAAAGCTCCATGCTGTGGGCGTCGAATTTTTCTTTGGGAGTTAATCTCCTTTACCGCGCAGTGTCGTACTGCGCGGCTCTAATCGACCCATACAACGAGTACGATGCCGGCGGTTACGAAATACATCATAATCAAAAGGCGGACAGCCCATCCGGTACGGCGAAAACGCTTGCGGAACTTGTATTAAAAAACATGAAACGCAAGACCAACGTCGTTTGGGATAAACTTGACCGCCCCCCTAATCCGGACGAATTGCATTTTGCAAGCCTGCGCGTTGGTTCGGAACCGGGCGTACACGGGATTATTTTTGACAGTCCGGCGGACAGCATAGAGATAAAACATACCGCGCGCAACCGCGAGGGGCTGGTCTACGGAGCTATAGCCGCCGCGGAATGGCTGGAAAAAGCTACACGAGCAGGAAAACACGGCGTTTTTACGATGAACGATGTTTTAGGCTGATGAAACGCCGGTTTATTCGAGTAAACAAGTAAGCGCCGCCCTAACCGCGGTTAAAATGGAGATGAAAATGGCATTATTCAAGGGCGCGTTCACCGCGCTTATCACGCCAATGAAAGATACCGGCGATGTTGATTTTGACGGACTCCGGCGTTTAATACAGTTTCAGCTTGAAAATGGCATTGACGGACTCGTTCCAATAGGCACAACGGGCGAAACGCCGGCACTTGACGAGAATGAAGAGGAATGTATCCTTAAAATAGTCATGGAGGAAACCGCCGGCCGCGTTCCTGTAATCGCCGGAGCAGGCTCAAACTCGACCAAACACGCGGTATTGTACACAAAACGAGCCCGCGACATGGGCGCTGACGCGGCGCTGATAGTTACCCCGTATTACAACAAACCAAATGACGACGGCCTAATAAGGCATTTTGAGGCTGTCGCCGAAGTTGGCATCCCAATCATAGTCTATAATATAGCGTCGCGTACCGGCAGGAATATTTCAACGCCGCTGCTGGAAAAACTCTCCCGAATCCCAAACATCGCCGGCGTAAAAGAAGCGTCCGGCGACATAAACCAGATGGGCGATGTAATAAACACCATAAAAAGGCCTGGCAAGGGCGCTTTTACAGTGCTTTCGGGCGATGACGCGCTCACCCTCCCGCTTTTGGCGCTTGGCGGAGACGGCGTAATATCAGTAATATCCAACCTTTTACCGGCAAAAACCGCCGCGCTTGTAAAAGCGGCCGCCGCCGGAGATTTCGAAAAAGCGCGGGAGATACATCACGAACTGCTGCCATTCATTAAAGCCGCATTCATAGAAACAAACCCCGTCCCCATAAAACGCGCCCTTGAATTCGCCGGATTGCCGTCCGGACCGGTACGCCTTCCGCTTGGCCGAATGTCGGATGCCAACGAAAAAATTGTACGCGAGGCTGTAAAAGCGCTGGGATTTAAATAAGCATGATGAAAAGGCTGATAATAAGCTCCTCCGTCGTTACCGCCGCGCTGCTTGTCATCGCGGCGTTTTTTGACCTGCAAATAGACGAATACATTTATAATCCCGAAAGCCGTTTTGCCAAGATATTTGCCTTTGCCGGAATGTTGCCCCAGTACGCGCTGATGATTTTTCCACCCGCGATGATAATAGCGGCTATGTTTGAAAACCGGCGTAAGACAAAAGCGTTAAGCTGGGTTCTGGCTGTCGCGGCGCTGCTTGCGGTAACATCCTTACATTTTTATGAAATTGCAAACTATGTCCGGCATGAAACCGGTCTTTCAAATATTACTTTAATACTAACGCTGCTATGCCTTTTGGAAATCGCGCTGTTTTTTGCCGCGCTGCCATTCGCCAAAAAGAATCCCGCCGGGCTTTTAGTTACCGGACTGGTAGGTTTTATCGCGTTTACGTTTGGATATGAAATCCTGCAACTGCTTAAAACATACTGGGGCAGGCAGCGTTTTTTTACAATGAAAGACGCGGCGGAACAGTTTACCCAATGGTACATTCCACAGGGAAAGGCCGCCTCGGACAGTTTTAAGTCCTTTCCATCAGGACATTCATTCGCCGCGATGTGCGCCGTCTGGTTCGCCCTCTGGCCGCTTTTCATTGACTGCTTAAAAAAATACACAAAACTCATATTCACGCTTGCGCTGCTGTTCGCTTTTACGGTTATGGTTTCGCGCATGATTTACGGCCGTCATTTCTTATCCGACGTAACAGCAGGAGCCGCCCTCGCCCTCGCCTCCTTCGCGCTGGCAAAAATAATAATCTGCGGCATATTCAAAAAAGATTTAGAGAGTCGCTGATTTATTTACCTGTCTTGAAACCGTTCAAAGGATTTTTTCTTTGTGTGCAGGTTTTTTTTGAGGGGGGGGGGGGGGATTGCGGCGGCGCGTGAAAAGAGCGCCCGCCCCGCCCGCTTACCCTACTGCATGACCTCTTTAGGAAGAACAAGGGTCAAACGGCAAGAGCCGTTTTTATTTGAAAATAAAATTTTCCGGCAACGAATAGCTTTAAGTTTATCCTTTATGTCAGAAAAAGCCATTCTAATAAAAAAATTCAGTTTTCCCTTATTGGAAACACTCGCCGCCTCGGACTCTGCCAGAAGTCCATTAACAACAGCCAGCGCGACAACCTTATCCGTGTTCACTTCAGCCCCGTCATAACAGCATGAAACATAAGCGTCGCCGCCTTTGAAATATGCGTCAAAACTCATACTCTCTTTACCACGCTTGTCATCCGCCGGAGAACAAAACAGGAAACATTTTTCCGCCAACGCAAACAGTATAGCTTTCAAATCTTCATTTTTTACAAAATGATTAAAATTATTTTCAATTTTATCAAATCTAAAAATCAAATTCTTTTCATCCGCAACACCGCCGTCCGCCGCCGTTTTATCGTCAGTTACCGCCGTAATATCGTTATCGGATTCAGTTTCAACAACACCGCCGTCTCTTACAACAACAAGAAGCCTTTCTATCGCTTTCCCGTCGCCTATACGCTCAATAGCAAAACGCATACGGCGCACATCAAAACCGCCGTCAAGGTTGGCAAACAAAGCATCCACTTCCCACAGAGGATTTTCTTTTTGCAATTCGCTGTCCGGTAAAGACACGTCAAACGCCTTGTCTATGAACTCCGAAATCTCTTCTAATTTTTCTTTACGAAGAAAGCCGGAAAGAACCGTCATGATATGAACACCGGCAAGCCTGTCTCGCCTAAAAATCTCTTCAAGCGCCCTTGAATACGAAGGCAGTATAATCCCATTGCTTGCCATCAAAAAAACACCATCGCGCACATATTGAAGAATACTTTGATGTTCCTTCAAACGCTCGCTAATCTCTTTTTTTAAATAATGATGACAATTTTCCACACGATTTAGCTTATTAAAAATCGCTTCCGCCATACCCTGACAGCCCCAATAACCGCAGGCGGCGCAGTTAAGAAAATCCGATTCCGTAGTTTTCTTCATTTTGTGATAGATAACGTCAAGATCTTTCTGAGTTGGTTTATGGTAATCGGAAAAATTTTCACTACAATCCGTATAAGAGCGATTATAGATTTCCGGCTTCCAGTAACGGCGCACCTCGCCTTTTATACGGTTCATTCCAAAAGCAAGTTTATTACGCCGCTTTTGCTCGCTAATCCGCGCCTCTATTTTTGCTTCCAGCGTGGCAATAGGAAGTCCAAAATTACCAGTACACGGCCCGCCGTTGCAACCAGCCGAGCAACTAAGACAATCAATCAAAAGCGGCGCCGCGCCCCCCTCCAACATTTTGGGAATATCGTCAAGGTATTTGTAAACAGTAAGCGGCCCTTCTATACGCCGTATTTTTGACGAAATAGAGGGGACATCTCGCACAAGCGTTTTTTTCAGACCGCCGGGCGATGAAAACGATACCGCGCGTTCAGCCATAGGACCGTCAAAATCACGGGGGGCAAATTCATTCACATCGATACAACGCTGCGCAAGAATTTCCTTAAACCGCACAAGCGACACATTGAAATCAACATATCCCGTTTCTTCAATTTCGCGTTTTTTCGCGGCGCAGGGAGACAATGCCGCTATCTTAGCGTTAGCTAAGGCCGGAAAATAGTTTTTTATCATGATCGCGGTATGCAGCATCGGACTATGTACAGGAGCAAGATATTTAATAAGATGAGGCGCGTACAATTCACAATAGTTGACAACAGCCGGACAAGACTGCGATATGATTATTTGAGGCATTTCTTTTCGCGCGTATTCGATGTAACTTTTTACCGCCAGTTCCGCGCCAAAAGATACATCAAATACGGCTAAAACACGGGAAGATTTCAGAAAACCAATTAAGCGAAATATATCGTCAAATACGGTTACGGCTGAGGGAGGTATAATCACAACCATAGGCGACTGCGCGTCAAGCTCCTCAAAAAACGCTTCCGCGTCGTCATTAATAGACCGGGCGTGACTAGCGCAAATATGAACGCAGCGTCCGCACCCCAAACAGCGATCCGCTATAACAGACACCTTGCCGCCCGACCCGTCTATGCAGCTTTTTACAGGACAGACAGCAATACAAGAGTGGCAGTTGTTGCACTTTTCCGTATCAACTTTTATAAGGGGCGTCATTTATTTGAACCAACCTTCCGTGCTATATGCGGTGTTAAAAACCCACCTTTTCAAAGCTGTCAATTCCGTGATTACAAAGCGGGCATAAGAAATCATCCGGCAACTCCTCGCCTTCGTGAAAATAGCCGCATACTTTGCAGATATACCCCTTCTTTTTTGTCGTTGCTATAGGCGGCTTCGGCTTTATGTTGCTGGAATAATACTGATAGGTTACCGACGGCGCGTTTGACAGCAAGGCCGCCTCCGTTACCTCCGCCGTGTACAAGGTATGCGTTCCCCAATCACTGGAAGATATTACTTTACATGAATAGAACGCGTTCGCGTACTCAGGCGCGTACAATAAGCCATTTTCACTGCGCTGTTTATTAACGCAGTCCGCAAACTTATCAACATTCCTGCCGCTCTGGAAACCAAAACGCTGAAACACCTTAAGCGGCGTATCCGTTGTCAGAACAGACACATTAAACACACCCGTTTTAAGGATAATGTCATTAGTATAATTTGCCTTTATAACCGCGATATTAATACGTTTAGGCGTATCCGTCAGCAAGACCGCGGAATTTATAATACATCCATTGTCTTTGCCGCCATCGCGGACTGTAAGAAGAAATAAACCGTAACTCATTTTGAAGAATGAAACCGGATTCAAAACTTTTGGATTGTGAGGCGCTATCGTGTTTTTAGGCATAGTATCCACGATTTTAGCGGCAAGCGCCTCAATCTGAGCCGCCTGATCTTTTTTCACGGAAGAAAACACCGTTACCGGATTATCTATAACTTTCCAGCCGGTCATCGACTCGCAGATTTCCCGCATTAAACGCCCCGAATTGGGCGCCCATGAGCCATTTTCTATGAACGCAACCGTCCGGTTTTGCAGATTATGGCTGCGTATATCGAGCAAAACTTCCTCCATCTTGATAAAAATACCCGCGTTATACGTGGTCGCGGCAAACACAAGATGACTGCAACGGAAAGCCTCAGACACGATTATCGAAGCGTCCGTAACAGACACGTCGTAGACTACGATATTACGCGCGCCGGCTTCCGCAAGAGCGCTGGTCAAAATATTTACCGCGTTTTCAGTATTGCCGTAGACCGAAGCGTACGCCACCATCACCGCGTCTTCTTCCGGCGTATATGACGACCACCTTTGGTATTTTTCAACAAAGTACGCTATATTTTTGCGCCAGATTGGTCCATGCAGGGGGCAAAGCATTTCAATCTCTATTCCGGCGGCCTTCGCCAGCAGAGACTGTACCTGATCGCCGTACTTTCCAACTATATTTGTGTAATAGCGCCGCGCGTCATCGAGCCAATCGCGGTCAAAATTCAACTCATCCGCAAACAGATTACCGTTAATCGCGCCGAATGTGCCGAAAGCATCGGCGGAAAACAAGATTTTCAGCGATGTTTCGTAGGTTACCATCACCTCCGGCCAATGCACCATGGGCGCTTCCACAAAAGCAAACGTCCGCTTGCCGGAGCAAAGAGTATCGCCTTCCTTCACATACTGAGCGCGCGAATCAGCGTCAAACGAGAAAAACTGCTTTATCATGGAAAAAGTTTTTTCGTTTGCGACAATTTTCACTTCAGGATAGCGCAAAATCAGCTCTCCCAAAGACGCGGCGTGATCCGGTTCCATGTGGTTTACGATCACATAGTCCAATTTACGGGATGTCCCCAGTAAAAAATCCAGATTTTCAAAGAAAACCGCGCTTACCGCCTTGTCCACCGTATCCAGCAAGACAGTTTTATCATCCATCACCAAATAGCTGTTATACGAAACACCGCGCGGGCTGGGATAAACGCCCTCAAACAAAGACAGACGGCGGTCATTGCCGCCTATCCAGTATATCCCGTCATTAATCAATCTTTCGTTGTGCATATCCTCTCCAAAATAATGTAAAAAAATAGCGCCGCCAGAGAGAGCCGCTCAACAGTCAATCAGCTTGTTGAGCAAGCCCGCCGGCAACGCCGGTCAGAGAGTAAACCGTCCTACTTCAGGTATTTTTGCAGTGTTTTACGAACCGCGCCTTTACCAGCAAGCATCTCGTCAAAATAACCCTCGACTTTCTCCGCAAGACCCGCGTCATACAGATTCACGGCAAAAATCTTTTCATTCGACAAAATCGCGCGCAGTTTGCCTTTCGCCGTTTCCGGCTTTCCAAGCTCTATACCTTTCAAACTTTCCTGTAAAATGGGAAGCATAGGATCGGGACTCACCTCGAAGTGTTTACCCTCGTCGTCTATGCTTAAAAGATAGCGAATCCATGCGGCAAGAACGAGCGGAATCAGCTTCAAATCTTTGATGTTAAGAGACTGGGAGGCCATGTACGCTTTTATGGTTTCGCCAAAGCGAATGGGGATTTTCTGCGAAGTGTCGGTGGCGATACGCTGCGGCGTATCCGGCATGAACGGATTCGGGATGCGCACCTTTAACACCTCGTCAATGAACTGTCTGGGCGATATTATACCCGGGTCCACCACCACAGGAAGCCCTTCTTTGTAACCGATTATTTCAACCAGCTTGAGCAAATCAGGATCCTTCATCTCGTCGCTGATTTTAGTATATCCCAAGAGGCAGCCGAACACCGCAAGCGCGGTATGCAGCGGGTTGAGGCAGGTGCAGACTTTCATCTTTTCAACCTTGTCTACAATCTCGCGCGCGGCGAACAGCACGCCCGCCTCTTCGAGCGCCGGACGGCCGTTGGGAAACAGATCCTCAATCACCAGATATTGAGCTTCCTCCGCGTTTACGAACGGCGCTATATACGTATTTTTAGAGGTAATCTGCCCTTCCGTGTCGGTAAATCCGATTTTTTCGAGCATCAATTTTACGCTTTCATCCGGACGCGGCGTGATTTTGTCTATCATCGACCAGGGGAACGACACTTTTTTTGGGTCGCGGATGTAGTCCAAGAAACCTTTTTCGACAAGCCCCGCCTCTGCCCACACGCGGGCAAAGTTTTCTACCGCGGCGTAAAGTTTGTCCCCGTTATGCGAGCAGTTATCCATGCTGACAAGCGCCAGCGGCAAAGCGCCCGCCTTGTAGCGTTCATAGCACAGCGCCGTAAGCCGGCCTATATAACTGGCAGGCTTTGCCGGCCCCGCTTTGAAATCGACTTCCACATCCGGCAGCGTCCCTTTGGGACTGGACAGGCTGTAGCCTTTCTCGGTAATCGTAAAACTAACCATTTGCAACGAGGGCGCGCGGAACACGGCGCGGAGGTTGTCCATCTCTTCGTCTTTATCGATACGGTGCGCGGACGCTATGCTGCCTATCACTTTTTTATCAATACCGCCGTCCGCTTTTAGCGTAACCACAAGGCTTAAATTGTCGTGCGGCGTAAAAAGTTTGTCGATTATCTCGCCGTCGTAACCTTCCGCAACGATTATACCGGCTTTTTCAAGACCTTTTTCTAACAAAGTCTGCTGCAAGGCCGCCGGAAACGCGCGGAAAATATTCCCCGCGCCAAAATGAACCCAGCGCGGCGATTCTTTCGCCGCCTTTTGCAACGCGGCGCTGTCAAAGCGCGGAAGGCTTATTCCCGCTTTTTCCCATGCCGCCTTATCCTGTAATTCTTTAGAATTTAATTTCATTTTTTACTCCTTAAGTGTTTTGAGCGGCGCCGATTAGCCGCGCGTTAATCAGCGGCCGGCCTTGGCGCTCTTTACGATAGCTTCCCATAAACCGTTAAGGTAGGCGCAGCCTAAAGCGCGGTCGTACAACCCGTACCCCGGCATAGACACCTCGCCCCAAATCGCCCGTCCGTGATCCGGGCGAATAACGCCGTCAAAACCCACATCGTACAGGGCTTTCATGACAGCGTACATATCCATAGAGCCGTCACTCGAAAGATGTGCCGCCTCTTCAAAGTCGCCGGGGCCGTTATGCTTCAGGTTCCGCACATGAGCAAAGTGTATGCGTCCTTTAAGGGACTTTATTATGTCAGGAATATCGTTTTTCGGATTTGTGCCCAAGCTGCCGGTACACAAGGTTACGCCGTTATGCGAGTTATCCACCGCCTTGATGAAGCGCAGTATTTTTTCTTTCGTGGTAACGATGCGCGGCAGTCCGAACACCGGCCATGCGGGGTCGTCGGGATGTATCGCCATGTTGATGTCATACTTGTCGCAGACCGGCATGATGGCCTTCAGAAAATAGGTGAGGTTGGCGAATAGCTTTTCCTCGTCGGTGTCCTTGTACATCGCGAACAGTTCTTTCAGCTTGGAAACACGCTCCGGCTCCCATCCCGGCAGTACAAAGCCGTTCGACTGCGAATTCATCGCGGTCGATATATCGTTTGGATCGATTTTGTCGATAATTTTTTGGTCATAACTCAGAACCGTGCTGCCGTCCGGACGCACTTTCGCCAAATTAGAACGGGTCCAGTCAAAAACGGGCATAAAATTATAGCAGATAAGATGAATACCGGCTTTTCCGAGCCGTTCAAGCGTCGTAATGTAGTTTTCGATATATTTATCACGGTCCGCGCCGCCGGTCTTTATCGCGTCGTGTATATTGACGCTCTCGATGCCGGCGATGACCAGCCCCGCCGCTTCAACTTCTTTTTTAATGGCTTGAATGTCTTTTTCTTCCCATATTTCGCCCGGCTTGGTACCATAAAGCGTTGTAATTACACCGGTAAGGCCCGGAACCTGCCTAATTTGCTGGAGTGTAACGGAATCATAACTTGCCCCGAACCAGCGCATTGTCATCTGCATAATTTACTCCTAAAAATCGAATTGAACGCCGCAAAAATTGGCGTTTTTTGCTTTCCCGCACGATATTTCAGATAAATACCCACTTATTATTGTCTCTTTATTATGATTTTGTCTAGTGGAACGCGCTAATTTATTCGAATACGAATAAATTAGCTCTGATTTAACACGGTTTTTCCGCGATTTTCCACAGTTTTTAGCAGTAAAACACGAAAAATAACAGGCGGCGCTGATTAACAGCCAAGTTAATCAGCGCCGCCTTAAATTAAAATTCAGGGCTCTTCATCAAGATATGCTAAAATAATGTCGATTATTAAACCATAACTCTCACCCGTAACGCTATTTACGTCATTTGGATGAGACATCTTATTTTATTGAAACATATTTCAGAGGAGATTACATGAAAAAGTCTAGTTTGTTATTAATGGCAGCGTCTTTAGCGTTCGCA
>JAIRZA010000218.1 GCA_031267475.1 Spirochaetaceae bacterium
GTTTGTCATGTGTGTCCTCCTTGGGTTTTATTTTGGGTTGTTGGTCACTGGGCGGGTTGTTTATGTCCGCTTTGCTAAGCAAATAATATATACAGGATTTTTTTTTAATACAACCCGCCAGCGGGTCTCAGTCCGCTACGCGGCGGCGTCCCGCAATCACCGGAGTCTCACCGGGGGCGTGGAGTTTCGCCCCGCTAAACTCCGACGCTAAACGCGCCAGCGTTGAGCCCGCCAGCGGGTTTCATATCCGCTACGCGGCGGCATACCGCAAGTCTCTCCCTGCCCGAAACAAACATTTCATTGAGCAGGGCGGGCGTGTATGATTACGGTTCTATGCGCGCTCGCCGACGCCGCTATTCACCTGTGTTAAAAATAATACTATAGTAAAATAATGAGGCAAAAAGCCCTTATAGCGATGAGCGGCGGCGTTGATAGTTCTGTAGCGGCCTACCTGATGAAACAGGCAGGCTGGGACTGTATCGGCGCCACGATGAAGCTTTTTGACGGCGGCATACTGGATGACGGCGCGCGGAAATCCTGCTGCTCGCTGAACGATGTAAACGACGCGCGGGATGTCGCGTACCGTCTGAACATTCCGCATTATGTATTAAACCTGCGCGATGATTTCCGCTCAAATGTGATTGAGCGTTTCATAAAGATATACGAGTCGGGCGGAACCCCAAATCCATGTATAGACTGCAACCGGTTCATAAAATTCAACAGCTTATTACTACGCGCCCGCGCGCTTGAATACGACCGTCTTGTTACAGGTCATTACGCTCAAATAGAAAAATCAGGCGGCAGATTTTTATTAAAAAAATCTGTTGATGAAAAGAAAGATCAAAGTTATGTATTATATACAATGACACAGGAGCAGTTGGAAAATACCGAATTCCCGTTAGGCGCGAAACAGAAAAATGAAGTCCGCGCTATTGCCGCCGAACAGAACTTTATCAACGCGGAAAAACAGGAAAGTCAGGATATATGTTTTGTACCGGACGGAGATTACGGCGCTTTTATTGAAAGATATACCGGTAAAATATATCCAGAAGGCGACATTATAGATTCAGGCGGGAATATACTGGGACGGCATAAAGGTTTTATTCGTTACACCATCGGTCAGCGCAGAGGTTTGGGCGTTTCATCAAATACTATTTTGTACGTTTCGGAAAAATCAAAAGAAGCTAATACGGTAACGCTTAGTCCTGAAAATCAATTATATTCAAAAACATTGATAGCGAATAATATCAACCTGATCGCTTGTGAAAAGCTGGAAAAACCAATGCGCTTGCGTGTAAAATCGCGTTATCTGCAAAAAGAGCAGGCGGCGAGAGTCGAACAGGTGTCTGATGATACGATACGTGTAGAATTTGACGAGCCGCAGCGCGCGTTGACGACCGGGCAGGCCGCTGTACTATATGACGGCGATTACGTTATAGGCGGCGGAACAATTACAGGCTGAATACCCCCCCCCCCCCTCCCGCACACAACACGCCCGCTGGAGCCGCCGGTTCTAACGGGCGCGGCGCGGGCATGGGGATTATCTCTAAGTTGGGACTACGGCGCGGCTCTATGCCGCATGAGACTGCTTGACTAAGCGCTTATCTTTGGTATAGGCTGTCAGAATGGAAACTTGCACGATACAAATGAGGCGGCATACGCGATTATCACTAGCTCGTGATCGCGATTTATCCCCCCCCCCCCCCTTGTCAAATTTAGTATAAAAGATGGATGCGGCGCGAAGGCCGTCTCTGATAAAGTTCATTTTCTCTGTGTAAAGCGCTTAAAAGCTGTAGTTTACGAATATTTATATCACTCCTCCATAGTTACAATAATCACAATTAAAGGCGGCAAAATATGCAGGAATTTCAATTAAGGCAAATTATCGCTATGCTTTTACCCAAAAAATTGTTTGGTTTTGTCGCAAGCCGGTTTCGTCCTAAATACACGTACTGCGTTTATCAGGGGGCGCTGCTTGCGAAAAAGCTGGGTTATACGCGGGTCAGCATGATAGAGTTCGGCGTGGCGGGCGGGAACGGATTGCTTTGTCTGGAACGCGAGGCGGCTAAAATTGGCAAAAAACTTGGTATAGAAATAGAGGTATACGGATTCGATACAGCGGAAGGTTTGCCGTCTTCGCTCGATTACCGCGATTTGCCTTTCATTTGGCGAAAAGGCGCTATGACCATGAATTACGATTCGCTCAAAAAGCGTCTTAAACGGGCAAAACTTATCATCGGCGACATTCGTGAAACCGCCGGAGATTTCGCAAAAAACTACAAGCCCGCTCCAATAGCCGCGGTTTTTCACGACATGGATTACTATTCGTCCACAAAAGCGGCGTTGCAAATTTTTGACGCGGATAATAATTATCAACTTCCACGTGTGTGGAGTTATTTTGACGACATAGGCGGCGATAATCTTGCCCTGATAAGCGACTACACAGGCGAGCGCCTCGCGATAAAAGAATTTAACGATTCACATGAAAACAAAAAAATATCTCCAGCTTATAATCTGTTGGAGCGGACGCATATAAAGTATTGGCACCACCAAGTCTTTGTGCTGCATACGTTTGATCATGAAAAATATAACACATTCATAGGCGGTGACAAGCCTTCTAAACTATAGAAACCGGTTATGGCGCATGAATTGATTTATTATTGTGTTTTATTAGAGCTGTTCGATAACTGGAATTATCGAACAGCTCTATTTAATGTTTCAGTCATTATTATAAGTATCACCAATATAGCTCCAATAAACACAGGAAATATATTAAAATTTATATACGATGCCGCCCACCCAAACACAGGGGGCATCAACGTGGTGCCTATATACGCGCTTGCCATTTGAATTCCGATTACCGCCTGTGAATTCCCTTCGCCAAAATTTTTAGGCGTCTCGTGCAGCAAACTGGGAAAAATGGGAGCGCAGCCGAGTCCAATCATAAAAAGAGCCGGTAATAACGCGGCGTTTCCAAGCGGCAGAATTAAAAAAACGAGTCCGCCGCCGGTTATTATCTGACCTAAACGAATCATTTGTTTGTTGTTTAGTTTCATTGTTACAAAACCTGATATAAAACGCCCTAAAGTTATTCCAATATAAAAAAACGCTATCCATTGAGCGGCGATTTCGGGCGGGATATTTTTTACTATTACCAAATAACTGCTTCCCCATAATCCTGTTATCCATTCAACCGAACAGTAGCAGAAGAAGGCCGCAAGAGCTTGCTTAACTCCGGCTATATGAAACAACTGTTTGAAGTTAATCGATTTATAATTAGTCGAATTGGTTTGCCCGGCAAGCCGTCCGCCTCTAGTTTTTTGCGCGGTTTTATTTTTCCATAAAGGCAAAGACGCAAATAGCGCCGCAGTAAGACAAAGCTGTATTATACCGACAGTCATATATCCTAATGTCCATGAATGTTTGCTTATTAAGAATGAAGACATTATTATTGGACCAAGAGAAGCTCCCACACCCCAAAAACAATGCAGCCAGCTCATGTGCCGCGCTTTATAGTGCAGCGCGACATAATTATTTAACGCCGCGTCAACCGAGCCTCCGCCCAGACCTAAGGGAATCGCGAAAAGCAGCAATTCCCAAAAAGCGCCGGAAATTGAAAATCCAATAAGAGCGGCGGCGGTTATTAAAACACTGAAAGCTGTAACAATTCCCGTTCCAAAGCGATTGATAATTTTTGCGCTGAATACGCTTGAAACGACCGTTCCTCCAGAAATAATCATGGAAATAAATCCGATATAGCGCGGCGGGACATCCAGCAAATAATACATTGACGGCCACGCGGAGCCAAGAAGGGAATCCGGAAGCCCCAAGCTGATAAACGATAAATAAATTATCACTAAAATAAATGACGCAAACATATATATCCTTTTTTATAATTCTATGTTTATATATACTTTTCTCTATTTTCGTTTGAGTATATGAATAAGCGTTTTTATATTTTTATCTTTTGTAATCAGCAGTAAGAATAAACCCATTCCGGCGAAAAGCAGAAGCGCGATAAACAATGGAAGAGCGAATGAAATAAAACGATTTCCCGTATTTATCGAAACAAAAAAATCCATCAGATAATTGTTGAATAACAAAACCGGAATAAGAGCCGCCGCCGAAAATAATATTATTTTAAGAAAATATTTAAATGTTTCCGGTAAAAGACTCCCTATATTGTTATATGATTTCTTGTTTAGAAATATGAATAATACCACCGTGTTAGCCGCGCCGGACAAAGATAAAGCAAGAGCCACTCCGCCGCCCTTCATCGGATTAACAAGTATTGCCGCCAGCGCTATGTTCGCTATAAATGAAAATATACCCGCTATCGTAGGAGATACCGCGTCGCTCCGCGCGTAAAAAGCCGGCGCTATGATACGGTTGAGCGCGATAAAATAAAGTCCCGCGATGTGAAATGTGAACGCGTCGAGTGTTAATCGCACCGATTCATCGTTGAAACTAAGGCTTTGAAATAAAAAACGTATAATCGTCTCTCCCTCTACAAGCGCAAAAAAAGTTACCGGAATCGTTATGAGTGTAATAATATCAATGGCGGATGAAAGACGCTTGTTATATAATTCCCATTTTGATGATTTAGCGTATTCTGTAAGATCGGGCAATAGGATTGTTCCAATCGAAACGGCGAAAACCCCCAGTATCAATTCTTGTAAGCGCAGCGAGTATTGCAGACTCGAAACAACGCCAACCCCCGCTCTCCGCGCAAGCGCTGTCGATACAATGTCATTGAGCTGATACGCCGCCATGCCGATTATCGTTGGCGCTATCAAACGAAGTACGGCGCGTGTTCCCGGATTTTTGACAGCGGCTTTTAAGCTGGTAAAGAAAAAGCGAAATCCATGCTTAAACACAAACGGCGCTTGAACCGCCGCCTCGATGAAACCGCCTAACAGTATGCCTATCGCTATCGCCCTGGCCGGATTCTTTGTGTATGGATGTAAGAGCCATGCGCAGGCAATGGTAATGACGTTTAACAGCACCGGCGCTAGTCCGGATGGTGTAAAGACATGAACGCTGTTCAATATTCCCTGAAAAAAAGCGGCGATTGATATGAACGCCAGAAACGGAAACATCATGCGTGTTAAAAAAACCGTTTCGTCAAACTCGGTTTTGCCAAAAATAGGAACTAAAGACGGCGCGAAAATGATTCCGGCCGCAACCGCAAGGCTGACAAAAAATGATAAAAACGTAAAGAAGCATGATAAAAATTCGCGTGTCTTTTGCGCGTCGTCTTCCAGAAGGTATGCCTTAAATGTCGGGATGAAAGCGACTGATATTGAACCTTCGGCGAAAAGGCGGCGAAACAGGTTGGGTATTAAAAAAGCGATAGAAAATGAATCGGAAAGCGCGCTTGTTCCAAGCAGGGCGGCTTTTGTCATCTCTCGAAACAAGCCTAAAACACGCGAGGCAAGGGTTAAAAGCGAAAGCGTTGAACCCGAACGGAGCAGAGAGCGCGGCGACATGGGCATAGGCTATATGCTTTCGGCGGGGTAAATCCGCATCTTGTTCCATGCGGGAAGCAGCGAATCCGGCCCGTTTATCAGAGCTTGCAGCAGGGCGGGGGCGCAGGTCTCGTGTACGCGCCGCAAAATATCATCCTCTTCCTCGGTGAAGTTGGAAAGCACCCATGCGGAAATGTCGGCGCCGGGATACTTTTTACCGCCGGGCCGCCCTATGCCTATACGAAGCCGCCAAAAATCAGCCGACCCAAATCCCGCTTTTATTGAGCGCAGTCCGTTATGCCCGCCCAAGCCGCCGCCTTCTTTGAAAGCGGCTTGTCCTAGGGGCAGATCTAGTTCGTCGTGGACAACAAGTATTTCCTCGCACCGGATCTTGTAAAAGCCAGCCGCTGCTATGACGGACTCTCCTGAAAGGTTCATGAAGGTTTCCGGCGTTAAAAAATGCGTTTTTTCGCCATAGGCCGCCGCGGGCTCCGCGACATACAACGAAGTTGTTCGCGCGGCATTGTTTTGCCAGTCAACCGGCGGGCTTGCCGCGGCGTACAGTCCTTTAAATTTGGGCTGCCACCGCAAATCAAGTTGCAGGTGATTTGCAAGAAGGCGTCCCGCGTTGTGTCTATTATTTTTGTATGTGTCTCCGGGGTTTCCCAACAGAGCGACTAGTTTTATTTTTTTCACTGGACAACCTGACTTAAGGCTCGGCGTTAAAAACTTGTGTCTTATCCGCCTTGCTTTATTATTTATCTTGTTTTCCAGCGGAAAATGTTTTTCGCTGGAAAATTACTAAAAAACCACATTAGAGCGGCAACGTTGCTTTATACAATAATATATTCTGGTGAATTAGTAAAGAATTTGGATTTGATGTATCGTTTTGTCCGGCAGGACGGCGGAAACATTGTTCAAAAAAAGAAGTTACTGAGCAACTCTGATTTTTTTTAGTTACATTTAAGTACACCATTTGTTAGATTCTTATTAAGTTAATGCTGGATAAACCGATTTTAGATTATATATGGTTTATATACCGCCTACAAAGGAACAGATTATGCGAAAAAATATATATATTGTGGTTTTGTTGCCTGTTTTTATAAGTTTCCACGCCTGTACGATTGAAACACTGGAAATGTCTAATGGTACTGATGCTGGCAAGGCGTTTGCCGAAGCCGAGCTTGTTGCTGTTGGCACAAGCGCCGGAACTGCTGTTCCGGGTGGATATGATGTTAAATTCCAATTAACCGGCGGACAGACCGGCGGTACGCCTTTATCCGGTTGTTATATTAATATTACACAATTGATGATAGACGGGAGCCTTCCGGATAGCGCTATAAGAGGTATCCATGTAACAGGTAACAGGCAGACTGGTTTTTCTCTTGTAGTTCCCGCAAGATTATGGATGACGGCGGGAGAGTTAATGAACGCCAATGAGCTCCAAATAGATGTTCGCGGAGCTTATCTGGATTACGATGAGGATGAACCCGTTGATCCGGTGTTTTCTAGTGAAACAAAATCGATTATAGTTCCATCCGGCAGTTGGAGTAATATATTGAGCGAGGCAGGGAGTCTGAGCGAGGCGGCAAGTAAGTTTAATGTTAACGGCGGGACTATAAACGCCGGCAAGGTATTGAACTTGGCAGTAGAGGGCGGCTCGACTGCTCTTACTAACAGCAGCCAGCTTGGCGGCTCCGCCATTGTGCTGCCGGCTGGTATTACGTTAAGCGCAGGTGGTACGGCGGCGGCTGCGGGTACTCTGGCGGAATTTTCGGGGCCGGCAGGCTCGCTGGTTTTATTTACGCTTGATGCCGGCGGTACGCTGGCGCTTGTTGACACCGGCTCATCCTCCTATACTGCCGACGGGCAGGGTACGTTAGCGCTCGTATTCAGTTCTGCTAAGTCCAATAAATTTACGCTTAGTAGTTCTGGCTCTTTGAAGTATGATATTCCGCAATTCAGCGTTCTGGTTAACATAAACAGGGGGCAGTAGCATCAGGCTGACCGGCGACGCGCTTTAGGTTATACGCTATTGAATCTACGAGCGCGAGGCAGCTTGCCGCTATAACATCGGCGGAAACTCCTACTGTTGTCCATGACGACGCGCCGTTGCTTGATTCGATCAGTACGCGCACTTTAGCGGCGGTGGCGTCTTTGCCGTCTATTACACGCACTTTGTAATCTGTTAAACGCATCTTCGCCAATTCCGGATAAAAGCGCAGCAGTCCGCGCCGCAAGGCTCTATCCAGCGCGTTTACAGGGCCGTCTCCTTCCGCCGCCGCCATTTCATACTGCCCGTTTACCAGAACTTTTACCCACGCATGGCAGCACTCCAAAAG
>JAIRZA010000010.1 GCA_031267475.1 Spirochaetaceae bacterium
CAACAGTTTTGTACTGAACGGCAGCGTCAGCATTGTTTTCAGCGGCGCGGGGTCTTTGGCGGCGGACTCCTACACGCTTGGATCCGGCGCGGGTACGCTGTTCAGCTTAGACGGGCATACTAAACCCGCCACATTCACATCAGGCTCCATCGCGGGCGCGGCGGGAAGCGCCCTTGTCTTTACAACAGGAAATTTTTTAACTGTAAAACCAAACAAGGTTCTTACACTTAGCAATGTCAATGTTGATTTAACAAACGCGGGGTCAATCGTTTTTGGCACAGCCAGCAGACTTTTAATCACCGGCGGCGGCAGCATTACCACAGGCGCTGAAGCCGTGAACATCGCTTATGACGGCGTTATAGCCGGAAGCGCCGCAAACGGCGGCAAGGCGGGAGTATTGCTGACTGGGACTCTGGCTGAAAACAGCCCTACGGTTATTGCCGGTTCTATATCGGCGGGCTCGCTTGGAACTTTAAGCCTGGGCAATTTTATCACGGCGGGCGGCTCTTTCGCAAAAGTAGAAGGGGTTCTCTCCGGGAGTTTAGCGCAAACGCTTCCAACTGACGGAGACGGCGGAAGCGCCTCTACCGGCGGGTCTATTTTGATATTCAACGAACTATAAAAACAACGTTGGTAACGGCTGGTTCAATTAGCGAATGACTGAGCCAGCCATTTTATCAAGGCTTCAGAGCGGGCGGCGAATGACGCGCCCGCTTTTTTGTTAATAACCGGAAGCGACGGTACCTTTGCTAAACTCGCGGCGTATATTAAAAAGTATTCGTCCGCGTCAATCACCGCGACAACGACACGAAGATTTTCTTTCGCAGCCGCCGGAATAATCCCGTAGCGCAGCGGCGTACAGTTAGTCTGAGTAAATATAATCGCGCTATCGTGGACGGTATAATCATACCTGTAAACATTATCCCCAAAACTCAAATCTTTTTGACGCGCGTAAAGCGTAAAGCCGGGCGGCGCGTCGTCCGTAAAAACAGGATCCGCCTGCGGATTTTTTTCCAGCGGGTTGTCTATTACCGATGATTCCGCGTAAAAGACGCGCTGTTTTTTGCGGCTTGCGGAATAGTATTGTATCCCGGCCAGAGAGCTAATCGAAACAAGCGTGTTCAGCACGGCTGTTTTTTCGCTTTTTTGCCAGCCGCCGTTTTCGCCGGCATTTTCACCGCCGGTAAACGAGTCCGGTTTTTTATACAAATACAGACTTTCGGCAAGCAAAGACGGATTAAGCTCCGCGCTGTTTTTATTGAATACGGCGCGGACTGGCTCATAATCCGGCATAAGACGCGGCTGCGCGGAATCAAACTGCGCTTCGCTTAAAAGTTCGCCCCGCAGCAGTTCCATTTTTACCGTTCCGTCCGTCAAGCCGTCGAGCGGCAGGGCGAACAAAGAAACCCCGGTTAAAGCAGGGAAATTCAAAAGCAACATCAATATCTGTTTCATTGCTAATTGTTAAGATATTTATACACATTTTGCAAGCCTTTTTTCAGCGCTTATTTCAGCGCCTTCGGTTTTGAGGCAAGCCCGCCTGCCTAAGATTAACGCGCTGAATTTTGCGCCTATTTTCTTTTTTTAAGCCTTGTTGTATGCTTAACTCATGAAAATACGGCAGCTTGACGAGTTTTTTCGTAATTTTTTGAAACTAGACGACTTTAGCGGCGTTGACAATTCACTGAACGGTATTCAAGTTGGCAATGACGATTCCGGTATACGCAAAATAGCGTTTGCGGTTGACGCCTGCCTTGAAACATTCAAGCGGACGGCGCAGAGCGGCGCTGGTATGCTTTTTGTTCATCACGGGCTTTTTTGGGGAGCTCCGTTAAGGATTGAAGGAATTTTACATTCGCGGCTGGATTTTTTGCTTAAAAACAACATTGCCCTGTACGCCGCTCATCTTCCGCTGGACGCGCACTGCGAGGTGGGAAACAACGCTGTTTTGTCAGATTTGCTCGACATCAGGGACAGACAGCCTTTTGGTTCATATCATGGAATAAAAATAGGCTTCAAGGGGCGGCTCGGTACGCCGCTAACCATAAACGAGGCGGCGCGAAAGATTAGTTTTAACGGCGCTCCGCCGTCCGCGCTCTATCCCTTCGGCAACGCGGAAAATCATACGTGCGCGGTAATTTCCGGCGGCGCGCCTATGGAGGCGGCGCAGGCCGTCGAGGAAGGCATCGACCTGTATATTACCGGCGAAAGCGCTCATTCCATATACCACACCGCGCTTGAAGGCAAGCTCAACATGATTGCCGGCGGGCATTACGCTACCGAAGTGTGGGGCGTACGCAGCCTCATGGAGCGCTGCAAAACCGTGTTAAATTTAGATACGGAATTCATTGACGCGCCCACCGGTCTATAAGGAGAGATTATGTCCACAAACAACAATATTTTTTTGAAGAAGGCCGCGCCGTTCTCGCTTACCGCGCTGGTCATTCTGCTTGACCAGATTACAAAATCTTACATAGCGAATAATTGGAAGATTGGAACAATGATAACGGACGTTTTTAACAACGATTTACTGCGCGTATATCATCTTCGTAATAAGGTCATAGCGTTCAGCATTGGCGGCGGACTGCCGGAAGAGGTTCGCCCGGCGCTGTTTATCGTCCTTCCAATCATCATTTTAGGCTGTTTATGTTTTCTTTACTGGAAATCCAACGATTTTACCGGTGTACAACGCTGGGCTGTCGCCGGAATAATAGGCGGCGGCGTTGGAAATCTGATTGACCGTATTTTTCGACCGGACGGGGTTGTTGATTTTATCAGCGTTAAATTCTTCGGCCTGCTGGGTTTTGAACGCTGGCCTACGTTCAATGTCGCGGATTCCGCCGTTGTAGTCTGCGTTTTGGTATGGCTGGTTTCTTTGTTTTTTACGCCGGAAAACGGCAAAAAAGGGGCGGCGGCGTGACAAAACATAAGAATACTATCCTTTTTATAATCGCGGCGACCGGTTTCAACATTATTTTAACTGTGATGATATTCATTTTTACGTTTTTATTGTTCGTTGTCTTCATAAAGCCGTTTATCAGCGACAATTATGTTATATTCGGACTGCCGGTCATCCTCATAATCTCTATATTTTTGTCTTTTACTATATATCGCATACTATTAAAGCGTTTTCTGGCGAATGTAAATATGGACGACTACTTTGATACGTCTTTTTCATTTAAGAAAAAAAAATCTTCGCCGGAAAATCCGGGGAATCCGGAAAGTCCGGAAAAAACTAATAAATGAGTCTGTTCCAAAACTTCAGTTTTTGGAACAGAAACTTATGAAAACCGCAGTTTTGCAGTCCGTAGGGCGAAAAACTGCAAGAGCCTGTTACAAAATAACCGATTTTGGAACAGGCTCAACTTACAACGGAGGTGATACATGAGCGATGTTTTCATGAACACGTACCATCGCTTGCCGGTAACATTTACATCGGGCGATGGTTGCTGTCTTTTTGATGTAAACGGAAAGCGCTATCTGGATTTTAGTTCCGGCATAGCGGTAAATTGCCTAGGCCATCGGCATCCCGCCTTGCTCGCGGCGCTGGACGCTCAGGCTAATAAACTTTTTCATGTTTCAAACTACTATCAGTGCGACACGTCAGAGACATTCGCCCGGAAACTTACGGCGGCGGCCAAGATGAAAAAGGTTTTCCTCTGCAATTCCGGCGCGGAAGCGAATGAGTGCGCCTGCAAAATCGCCCGTAAATACTCGCTGGCGAAGTACGGCGAAGGCAGGCATACAATCGTTACGCTTAAAGGGAGTTTTCACGGAAGGACGATTACAACGCTGTCGGCAACCGGTCAAGACCGCCTGCATAAAGATTTCGGTCCATTCACGGAAGGTTTCCGCTTTGTTGAGCCGGGTGATGTCAATGCCTTAAAAACAGCGCTCGACGCTTCAACCTGCGCCTTATTCATCGAAGCGATTCAGGGTGAAAGCGGCGTTTTTCCACAGAGCGCGGAATTTATCGCGGCGGCGGCGGAAATCTGCGCAAAAAATGATATTTTACTGATGTTTGACGAGATTCAATGCGGGATGGGGCGCTCTGGAACTTTTTTCGCGTTTGAGCAGTACGGCGTTAAGGCTGATGTGGCGACTCTGGCAAAAGGGCTCGCTGGCGGCTTGCCTGTTGGCGCGACTCTGGCCGGAGAAACCGCGTGTGATGTGCTGGGCGCGGGCGATCACGGCAGCACATTTGGCGGCAACCCGCTCGCGGCGGCTTGCGGCATTGCGGCGCTTGACGTGGTGAATGACGCGGCTTTTTTGAAAGGTATTGCTGAAAAAGGCGCTTATTTCAAGAAAAAACTTGAGGCTATGAAACCAGAAATTACGGACGTAAGGGGTATGGGGCTGATGCTTGCCGCTGATTTGAACATGGATGCGCGTACCGTCCTTGAAAAGCTGCTCGACCGCGGCGTTCTTGCGCTGTCCGCCGGAGAAGGCCGGACGCTCCGCTTTCTGCCGCCGTACATAATCAGCAAAGAGCAGATTGACGAGGGGCTGGCTATTCTGGGCGGCGTGTTAAAAAGCTAGGTTTGTATGACAGCATCTTCGCGCCGTGTAAGTCCGCCGGATTTGCAGAATCCGCCGGATTCGGCGGATCCAATGAATCCGGCAAATCCGGTGAAAAAAACCCGTCAAGTTGTGATAGGCGGAACGGGCGGCGTAAACAAGGTTTTGATTGGCGGCGGCGCTCCCGTATCCATACAAACAATGTGGAAGGAGCCTTTAACCCCGGAATGTCTTTCCGGAAAGCGCGGGCGCGAAACCCTGCGGCGTATTGAAGCCCTTTCCGCCTTGGGGTGCGATATTTTGCGTTTTGCCGTTCCCAGCGTTGAAGACGCGGAAACGCTGGGGCGTTTATCCGCGATGTGCTCCATGCCTCTTGTCGCCGACATACATTTTGATTACAAGACGGCTTTACGGGTTCTTGATTTTCCAATAGCAAAAATAAGGATAAATCCGGGTAATATAGGCGGAAAGGAACGCGCCCTTAAAGTGATTGCGAAGGCGCGCGACAAGGGCGCGGCTATACGAATCGGCGTGAACGGCGGGAGTCTGCCGCATGATTTGCGGGACGAGCTTGCCGCGGGAAAACTAAATCCCGAAGACGCGATTGTCCGCGCCGCCGAGCGGGAGCTTGCTTTTTTTAACGAGGCGGGTTTTGAAGATGCGCTTGTTTCGATGAAAATTTCATCGGTGGGCAAGACGATAGCGGCGGCGCGCGCGTTTGCGGCGAAGCACGATGTTCCGCTGCATATAGGCGTTACAGAGGCCGGTCCGCTTATTGCCGGCGTTGTGCGAAACACGGCGGCGCTTTACTCGCTGTTGTTGGACGGTATCGGCGATACGGTGCGGGTGTCGCTGTCAGACACTATGGAGCGCGAGGTGATTGCAGCGCGTGAAATACTCCTTGCGGCGGGGGAAAACGCCGCGTCGGGGCGTTTCGCTTTCGCCCGCGGTGTGCGCATTATCTCCTGTCCGCGCTGCGGGAGGTGCGTGTTTGATACGCACGCTTTCACGGACAGGTGGCAGGAGCGTCTGTACTCGCTTAATAAAGATATAACGGTGGCCGTGATGGGGTGTCCGGTGAACGGCCCCGAAGAAGCCCGCGCCGCCGACATCGGCATAACCGGCGCGGGGAATAAAATTCTTATCTTCAAACACGGCTGTATATCACGCCGTCTTGATATTCCTGATGAAGCCCGCGCCGCCGGAATCGCCGACCGCGCTTTTCAAGAAGAACTTGAAAATTGCGGCGGCGAATTAGGCGGCGCTTAATTTTTTATTCGGTTACTGCTGGGGAACATATTCAATCGAAAACGCGCCGTTCCCGTATCGCGACATAGTGCTGTTCGAGCCGGCCGCAACGGTATAGTCATTTTTCACATAGTTTGAACCGCCGCCGCCGGAACCAACTATGTTGTTGCTTGAGGTTGCATTAACAGCGTTGCCGCCTACATAGCCGCCGCCCCCGCCGCCAGGTCCCTCGTCCAGTCCGTATCTCCTGCCGGTAGCGCCTTGCCCCTCAGCAGTACCATAAACAACATCGCCACTCGAGGCGTAGCCGCCATACGAGTAGACTCCCCCATTACCTGAAGTAGTTTTAGTATGACGCAGAGTTAGACTGCCCGCCGGAATATAGTCATACGGGGCGTTAAGGTTGCCCGCAAAATAGTATCTCCCAACGCCGCTGGTGCTTTTGTCGATAGGATTACGTTTCACCGCGGGTATAGCCAGCGATCCGGCATCTCCGCCGTCTATCCCCGGATGTCCGCTTGCGTCGTTGTCTGCGTTTGCCGATGCAGCGCCGCCGCCCCCGCCTGCTACAAGGATAAGGTCGCTTCTTGTAAGAGCATTGCTGCTGCTTCCCGGTACTTTCAAATCCGTCGTTCCATAACTACCGGCGTAATACACCTCTGTCGCGCCGCCGCCGCTGCCGCCGGATGTATTAGAACTTCCAGAAGCAGCAGCTACGCTATTGCCGCCGTTCGGCCAGCCGCCGGTTTTTGCGCCGCTATAACTTACCTTAGCGTCCTGTACCAAACTTTTTCCATCACCGGCTAATATTGCTGTGCCGCTTCCTTCCTTGCCAACGCGCACTTTAAGCACATCTCCGGCCGTAAACTCCTTTTCGGCGATAATGTGTCCGCCCTTGCCGCCAAAAGCGGGGTATTTATCTTTCGTCCAGACGTGCCCGCCGCTGGCGCCGCTGATTTCTATTCTGTATGTCCCATCGTACGCTATCGTTACCGATTTGTACGCCTCATCTCCCGCGGGTATAACCGCGCTGCTCGGAGTAAAGCCGTCAATATTTTTATATTTGGGGTCAATCAGCATGGCGTTAAGTTTTGCTATAGCGTCCTCTATTTTTGCGAGATCAATTTCGATATATGTTACATCCACCGTAAGCTGCTTCATCGTAGCGCCTTCTGGTA
>JAIRZA010000026.1 GCA_031267475.1 Spirochaetaceae bacterium
AACCGTCGCCGACGACCCCGGAATGCACAGCTCGCAGAATGAGCAAGATTCACGCTTTTACGCGGATTTTGCAATGCTGCCCTGTTTCGAGCCGCGCAGCCAGCAACAATGCTACGACATGGCGCGGGAAGCCTTCGAACTATCCGAACAACTACATACACCCGTACTAATACGACTGGTTACGCGGCTTTCTCACGCGCGCTCCACCATAGAGCGAAAACCACCGGATGTACCCACCACACTGAAACGGACAACAAATATAACAGAATGGCTGCTTTTACCCGTGTTTTCACGCCGGAATTATACCGCGCTCATCGAAAAAAACAACACTTTACAAGAACAACCGCCTGAACATAGCGCAAATAAACTCGAAATAGAAGGACACGATACATCATTTGCCGTGATTACAGCGGGACTAGGCGGGAACTACTACGAGGAAAACCTTGCCGAATTGACAGAAAAAAATGTACGGGAGCGCAATACGCCGCCCCCGGCGCGTCTTCATATAGGCGCTTATCCCGCTCCAGCCAGCCTTATCCAAAAACTTTGCGCAAGCGCAAAAAAATTGCTGGTTATTGAAGAAGGACAGCCTTTTATTGAAACGAAACTGCGAGGCTTGCTGCCGCCTGCAATCGAAATTGACGGCAAATTGAACGGAAAATTACCACGTACAGGCGAACTGGACCCCGATAACATACGCTCCGCGCTAGGACTGCCTCCGAAAAACGCCGCATGGAACGCCAGCATAAAACTACCCGCCCGCCCGCCGCAGCTTTGCAAAGGCTGTCCGCACGCGAACAGCTACGAGACGCTAAACGAGGCGCTTGCCGCTTATGACACGGACAAGAAGGCCGTGCTGGCGGATATAGGCTGCTATTCGTTGGGCGCGTTCCCCCCTTATTCCGCAATCGAGACCATAGTCTGTATGGGCGCTTCGATAAGCATGGCGCGCGGCGCCGCGGAGGCCGGCGTTGAGGCCGCTGTAGCCGTGATCGGCGATTCAACATTTCTCCATTCCGGCATGGGCGCCGTGATAGACGCGGTGTCGGAAAATACAGCGATGACCCTAGTGATACTTGATAATTCAAGCATCGCTATGACCGGATGCCAGAAACCGGCGCTGCCTTCGTCAAGATTAAAACCGCTGCTTTTGGGACTTGGCGCGGAGCGCGTTGTTGAATTAGAAACAGCGCGTAAAAACATTAAGACAAACGCCGCGCGCCTTGCCGGAGAGATAGCTTACCGCGGATTTTCCGTTGTAATTTTTAGAGGCGGGTGTATCAGACAGCGGCGGGTGAAACAGGAAGGCGACCGGCGGAGAACATGAAAACAGATGTGATTTTGGCCGGAGTCGGCGGGCAGGGAGTCCTTTCTATCGCGGCGGTAATAGCGTCGGCGGCAGTGAAATCGGGCTTAAAGACGCGGCAAAGCGAGATACACGGTATGGCGCAGCGTGGCGGAGCGGTGGTTTCGCACCTTAGACTCAGCGACGAGACGATTTACTGCGACTTGGTTCCGCGCGGCAGGGCGGGGCTCATAATCTCGATGGAGCCGCTGGAAGGTTTGCGTTATATAGAATGGCTTTCACCAACCGGCCGGCTGATAAGCGCGGCGGAGCCGATTGTTAATATAAATGATTATCCTCCGCTCGCGGATGTTCATCAAGCGATTAAGCTGCTGCCAAATTCCAGCCTTATCGCGGCGGAAACGCTGGCGCGGCAAGCGGGGCATACCAGCTCCGCGAATATGGTTATGACCGGCGCGGCGTCTCGTTTCCTTCCGCTGAAACCTGAAGTTTTGGAAAGCGCGATAGCGGAATTATTCGCAAAACGCGCCCCGCTCATGAATATCGAAGCGTTCAGAGCCGGAAGGTCTTGTTTGTAGGCTGCCCCCCCCCCCCCCATAGCACACAAACAACAACACCAACATCACAACGTAATCGCGTATAATATTTGCGGCGGATTATATGGGAGAGGATGAGGTTTTTTTTGGGGGGGGTGGGGGGGAGGGGTAGCAGTTATATATCAGGAAACAGTTTTACTCCGAGTGTCAGGATAAAATTTGTTGACTGTAAATACGGCGCTTCGTCAATTATATGATACTGGGACGATTCGCCTTGATTTGCGGGTCCGTCTATGTTTGTAAAATATGAAAAAACAACTCCGGTTTCTCCGTAAAATGTAATGGGTAGTTTTTTTAACGCATATTCCGCTCCGGCCTTAATTACGTGAAACCATTGGTATGCGCCGTCTTGTAAAAAATATTTTTTTAATTCAGATTTTTCATCGCGTCCGTCAGGATCTAATTCCGAAAGATACGAACCGCCGTCAACGGCGCTTGGTCCGAAATCCGCGCCATGGCGTATCATCTGATATTGAAAATGGATTGACGCGGCGTTTGCCGTTATAGTTTCAAAACGAAGTAATAGCTCGTCGGAATTTGGCGGCAGGTAATAGCCTATTCCTACACCGTTGTTCATGTAAGCCGTCTCCATTGGGCGGCTGCCGTTGTCATCATTATACCATGGAACGAAGTTTCTGTTGTGTGTATAGCAGTAGGGTTCTATTTTTGTATATGTTAATTTAACAAATGTGAATGGTAATGGACGGACTGCGATAGTCGTTCCGGCTTGAAAAGCGAACATAGTTCTGTCTAATATGCCCATTCCTGATTGTAATTCCATTTCGTCGGTGTAGAATGAAAACCAAACGTCCGCCGTTTTAAGAATGGCGGCTTTGATATTAAAAAATAAAGATAAATTATCGAAATCTCCGGTGTTGTTCTGATAAAAGAAGCTGTTGATTATTGGCAGCGGATATCCGAGTTCGAAGCGTTTCGGCCATACGACTGTATCTCCAAAATCTATGTGCAGGAATTTTTTTATGTTGAATTCCAGCATTGTTATTGAAAATGCGTTCTGGGACGACCACGCGGAGGTTTTTATTCCTTCATAATTAAAGTATTCAAGTTCGCCGGTCAATGTTGAAATGTTAAACCATGAAACCGGCTGAAACTGTCCCTCAATCGCAAGGAACGGCCGCGCGTTTACGTTAAAAACGAGGCTGCTGCCGGACGACATCGACGCCCATTCTCTGCTCAGTCTGCCTACCCGGAAAAACAGAGCGCCGTCAAGAAATGATGCCGCTGTTTCCGCGCCGAAAGAGTAAGCGCCGGATAATTTTTCGGGGAATGATTGAAAGCCGGATGCGTCTAATTGGCTTGGATAGTATACCGAACCGTCCCACACTTTTTTGTAGGTGAATGGAAAATACGCCGTCGGCTGGCTGTACGAGGGTAGATAGCGGTCTATGTATTCGTCATGATTTTCGAAACCTTCGTAATATGTGTGATAATAGCCTTCCAACTCGCGCTCGGCGCGCAATAAAAAGCCGCCGGCTGTGAGGCTGTATGAAAAATGTGTACCTATATCTCCTCTTATGTACGCTGAAACTCCGGCGCCCCAACCTAAGTTGTAAGTGCTTTCCGTATCGCTGTTGTATGATTTTACGGCTTGAGAGGTTTCGACGTTTAACCTTGCGCCCGCTTCCATGCTGATTTGGGCGGCGGTTTTAAAAATTTGCGTCTTTCCAAAATATGAGCCGCGTTCTAAATCTAGTCCTTCTTTTTTTTCGGTGTATCTTTCCCGCGCTTGTTCTAAAATTACGCGCTCGTCCGCGGTTAATCCGTCGTCGCTGGTGTTTAATATTGTATTTATCGCGGAAAAGATTTGCGCTCTTGTGCAGGGTCTTGATCCGGGTAATGGCGGGCAGAGTCCGCGTTGAACTGCTAAATCAAGGATTTTATATATTCCGCTTTCGAGCGGGACTGAAACATAAGACTGCGCAAATGCCGCGCTTCCTATTATTAACAAAAAAAGAGTAAAAAGTGATTTTCGCATAACACGATTTTGAATGTTATTAGCGGCAAAATCAAGCGGGTGTCCGTACTCACTATGAATAGGAAGCGCCAGCCGGAGAAGGATATGTTTTGGCGTTGGGCTTGAAGGCTGTTGGAAGGCTCGCGGGATGATAGCGCGGAGCGCATAGAAACCCTCTGGCGGGCGCGGGGCGAAAACTCCATATCAAGTATTTTTGACAATATTTTATATATTTACATTTTTATCCTATCATACGTTCCTATTTGCCGTATTATTCTATTTGGTATATCATATTCATCATAATATTTTTCTTTCAAATCGCTTATTGGAAATACCATTTTTATTGGTTTTTCATATTCTAACTTTCCCATAGAATAATTATTACCCCCATCCATATCGTCCACTACACTGGAAAATCCATTATGAAAGTATTCGCCTATACATATATCTTGTTCAGTAATTGATACAATTAGATAACCATTTTCTATCCTGTATTTCCCTTTACAATATCTCGCTGCTTTTGGATGCATTTCGTTATAACCAAATTTAATTGTATTGTCATTATTTATAATAATATGATTAATATACCCTGAAGCTACCGGATATGATCCCAGCCATTTCCCAACTAAATCAGATTTATTAAAATTGTTATTAGGTTTCATATTTTCAAATGTCTGTATATTGGAAATATTTATTTTGTCAATATATGTTAATTGTTCATCGACATTATTATGTAAAGGTCTATACCAATTAAATTTAGAGAAATGTATTGTAAGATCATTTGAGCGAAATATCATGCCATGTTTTGCAAATATTGTGTTTCTTAATATTCTCAATTCTCTTTTTGTAAGAACTGCTAAGTCAAGATCGTGTATAACATCTTCCAAGAAAGGTAAATATCCGTTATTTATTATGATTTTACCCACCGAAAAACCGATGTTTGAGTAATATCTTATATACGCATTCGTAGTTTCTTCTATATCAGTTATTTCCTTTGCATATATAGTGGGTATTTGAAAAAAAAAGAGCATAAAAATCAATTTACATTTCATTTTCTCCTCCAGCTAATTATTTTAATCCATTGATTATTATTTTGTCAATATTTTGTCCGTACTCACCTATGAATAGGACACACCCGCCAAATGAGGAATGGATACTCCAACAGCGGCGGAAAACTGAGCCGCCATCAAGATGGCGCGCCATCTTGATGGCGCGGCGTCAAGAAACCGGGTGCCTCATGCGGACGGTAGAAATGATATTTATCCAGCCAAGCGTCTGTAATCTCTGAAAGCTCCTTAACGTTCAAAGACTCGTAGTGATAATCCAAACATTCCCTTTGAAGCGTCCCGATAAAGCGCTCAATAAAAACGTTCATTGAACGCCTTGTCTTTCGGAGTGTGCGGGCGCGTCCAATACTGGGTGATGTTCATTTGAGCGAGAAATGTTTCAACATCCTTCATGTTTTCGCTGCTGTTGTCGTTGATGATTTTAATGTCTGATCCAAACCGCGCGATTATTTTTTTAATCGCTGTTTTAGCGTTTTTGCTTGAAGGCGATGTGGCGATATGGACGACAGCCTCCCTTGAGAACTGGTCTCTACCGCAAAAGGCGTATAGTTTCACGCCCAAAAGTTGTATATGGATCATATCGAACTCTATAATTTGCCGGGCCTTGTCAGCTTTTAGACCGTAGGGCTTTCTTATGCGCTCATGAGCCGTTGGCTCAAAGCGCTTTGCGCGTTGAGCTCCGGAGTTTGCGCTTTGCGCAAACTCCACGCCCCTCGGTGAGACTCCAATGATTTCGGGACGCCGCCGCGTAGCGGACAGAAGCCCGCTGGCGGGCGCAAACCCCACCCCCATGTGGTGCGGGCAACAACGGCTTACAGTCGCGTATGCCAATCACCTTTATCGAAGTGAAGGCGCAAAGTGAAAACGGCTTACGGGATACTACCGCGTAGCGGACAGAAGCCCGCTGGCGGGCGCGGAGCGGATATGAAACCCGCTGGCGGGCTGGCGGGCTGGCGGGGGCGAACCGCTTATTTTTAAGCGCGAAAACTTATAAGCTGTAAAAATGAAAATAGTTTGTCTTGACCTTGAGGGTGTACTTATACCCGAAATATGGATTGCCTTTTCGCAGGCCGCTGGAATAAAAGAACTTAGCCGCACAACACGCGACGAACCGGATTACGACAAGTTGATGACTTTTCGTTTAGATATTTTAGCGCGTAACGGTTTCAAACTGCCGGACATACAAAAAGTGATAGCCGGTATGACCCCGCTTCCGGGCGCCGTTGAATTCACAGCCGCGCTTCGCGCGAAAACTCAGCTAATCATTCTATCGGACACTTTTGAGCAATTTGCCGCGCCGCTGATGAAACAATTGGGGTATCCCGCTCTTTTTTGCAATACACTTATTACCGGAGCCGACGGTACGGTGCTCTCATGGAAACTGCGGCAAAAAAACGGCAAGAAAGAAGCTGTAAAAGCGCTCAAATCATGTAATTTCAGCATTTTTGCGGCCGGGGACTCATTTAACGATTTAGCAATGATAGAGGAAGCGGACTCCGGCTGCCTATTTAACGCGCCGGAGTCCATAATCAAGGCGTATCCGCATATACCCCATGTCGAAAATTACAGCGCTTTGACGGCGCGAATAGACAATTTTTTGGCGCTGGATGATGAAACAGCTAGACGTACGAAATCCGTTTGAAGGACCGGTCTATTACACCGATTCCTGCGAAAGCACAATGGACGAAGCGCGGCGTTTGACCAAGGAAGGCGCCCGAAGCGGGACGGTGATAATGGCGGGTTTGCAAACAAAAGGGCGCGGCCGCCGCGAAACACGGCGATGGGTATCTTCCGCCGGCAAGAATCTTATGTTCACGCTTATACTGCGCTACCCTGATTTTTCACAGATTCCGGCGGCTATGACTTTGCGCGCCGGAATTGCCGTCGCCAACGCGATTGAGGCTGACGCGCCGCTTTTAAGTCCGCGCCTTGCTGTGAAATGGCCTAATGATGTGATGTTAAATGGCAAAAAATGCGCCGGAATTATAGCCGAAAGCGATTGCAGCGCCGTCCTGCTTGGAATAGGCGTGAACATCACGGAAGATTTCAAAGACGCGCATATAGACGGGGCGGCGTACAGGGCGACATCTGTCGCCGGCGAATTAGCGGAGCTTGACGCGGAGGTTTCCGCGGCTTATGCAAAAACACCGCTCAGAATCCAGTGCTTTCTTGAGAAGGCGCTATTCTCGTTATATCATACGCTTTCGTCTGATTTTGATAATTCTTGGCGAATGGAGCTAGAAAAGCGACTCTATATGAAGGGGGAAACCGTATGTTTCATGGCAGGAGGAATTCCGGCTGACAGAGGCTGTCCGCCGCGTCTTGTTACCGGCGTATTTATGGGGATAAACGAAAACGGCGCCGTCCGTATTCTCGCCGAAGGCGCGGAAAATCCGGAGACGTTCATTGCGGGAGAGTTTGTCTCGCAATGAAGCGTCCCCGCGGAATTTCAAAGCGGCGGTCAGCCTTCATACTTTTTGAATACAACCACGCCGTTATGACCGCCAAAACCCATATTGGCGGACATGGCTGCGTTTATCTCGCCGCACTGCGATTTATTCGGCACATAATCTAAATCACATTCAGGGTCCGGGTTTTCAAGATTGATTGTGGGCGGGAAAAAACCTTCGCGGATAGCAAGTATGCTTGCGATAGCCTCAAGTCCGCCGCCGCCCGCGACGCAATGTCCCGTCATGCTTTTTGTACTGGATATTTTCAACTTGTAAGCATGATCGCCAAAGGCCGATTTAATCATTTTGGTTTCCACAACATCATTTATTCGCGTCGATGTCCCGTGTGCGTTGTAGTATTGCACATCTTCCGGTTTGAGCCCGGCGTCGGCGAGCGCCAGTTTTATCGCGCGTCCGCCGCTTTCGCCTGAAGGGTCGGGAGAAGTTATGTGATAAGCGTCCGCGCTTCCGCCGTAGCCCGCGAATTCGGCGAGTATGGGCTGCCCGCGTTTTTTGGCGTGTTCCTCGCTTTCAAGCACAAGTATCCCTGCGCCTTCGCCCAAAACGAAACCGTCCCGGTCCGCGTCAAACGGACGACTCGCCTTCTCCGGCTCGTCGTTCCGTCCGGTTGAAAGCGCCTGAAGCCGCTCAAAGCCGCCCACGCCGAACGAAGTGATACACGATTCTGTGCCGCCTGAGACGGCTACATCGCATCTGCCGGAGCGTATAAGATCCAGCGCCTGTCCCAGAGCGTCCGCGCCGGACGCGCACGCGGTAGCCTGCGTGTACGCCGGACCTTTAAGCCCGTACACCATAGACACATTGCCCGCCGCCTCGTTGTTTATCATCAACGGCACAGTGAGCGGCAGCATACGGTCGGGGCCGGACGCGAATAGTTTTTTGAACGATTCGGTAACAACATCAAAACCGCCGATGCCGTTTCCAAGCACAACGGCGCAACGCTCGGATTCGCCGTTTATACGCCCGTCAGCGCCTAAGAGTCCGGCCTGAGCCAGAGCCTGCGCCGCGCCCGCCACAGCAAATTGGGTGAAACGCGCCATTTTACGCGCGTCTTTTTTATCAATCCAGACAGAGCTGTCAAAATCTTTCACTTCTCCGGCTATCCTTGCCTTATGCCCGGATGTGTCGAACTGCGTGATTTTGCAAACGCCGCTTTTCCCGGCCTTTAGCGAATCCCTGAATTCGTCAAGCGATTTGCCAATGGGTGAAATCACCCCCATTCCAGTAACAACAACCTTTTTCATTTATAAAAATCCTCCGAAATTACATGAACATTCCACCGTCTACGGTGATTACTTGTCCTGTTATATAAGCCGATTCATCAGAAGCTAAAAACAGCGCCGCGGCGGCAATATCATCAGGCGTCCCCATTCGTTTAAGCGGTATGAGCGCAAGCGTCTTTTCTTTCGCGTCCTCCGTCATAGCGCTTGTCATGTCCGTAGCGATAAAACCCGGCGCTATCGCGTTTACACGCACGCCGCGGGGAGCGGACTCTTGCGCCAAGCTCTTCGTAAAACCAATAACACCGGCTTTCGCGGCGGCATAGTTCGCCTGCCCGCCGTTTCCGTGTATGCCGACAACGCTTGCCATGTTGATAATCGAGCCGCGCCTCTGTCGTATCATGGCGCGTCCTACTGTGCGGGCGATGATGAACGGCGAGCTTAAGTTCACGTCAAGGACTTTCTGAAAATCGGAAAGATTCATCCTGAACGAAAGGTTGTCGCGGGTAATGCCAGCGTTATTCACCAAAACATCAAAACCGCCTGTGTCTTTTATCAGGTTTTCCACAAGTTCCTCTACTTGCGCGAGATCGCCTAAATCGGCGCATATCCAGTGTAATTTTCCTTTCGCTTCGGAAATACGCTCCGCAAGGCCTTCCGGCTCCTTGGTTCCTATGCCCCAAACTTCCGCGCCTTCCGCTATGAATCTGCCGGCTATCGCTTTGCCTATACCGCGTGAAGCGCCTGTAACCAGGGCTTTTTTATCCTGTAAACGCATCGAATCCTCCTGTCGTTTTCTTTGGTTCGCAGTGGGGAAAATACTCCGGTGTTTCATGGCGGCTAAGGTCAGCAACGCCGGTAAGAATTGTGCAGCCCCCACATTAGAATTGTCCGGAAATATAGTTTTACGGACAGTTCTATTTAATGGACTTGTTGTTCAAAAACCGAGGTTCCTGAACAGCTTTAATAAATTTACCTTGCAGAACGAATCTTGTAAACGGCGCGACGCCTGCAAGACACCCCTTAGAACGGGTGTATATCTGTTACAACGGATTGACTGTTTTTGCCCATTCGTTGATGTTGTCTATACCGGCGAGCGTTCCGGCCGGCAAACACGGGGCCGAAGCGCCGGAATCTTTCCAAAGTCCGGTAAGCGCTTTTCCAGGGCCTGCCTCAAGCGCCGCGTCAGGATTTGACGCGGCTATAGCCGTCTCTTCGTCCAGCCAGCGTACCGCGCCGCAAATTTGGCGAAGCGCGAGCGATTTGGCTTCGCCGCCGCTCATAAGTTGTCCGCCTGTAACATTTGAAAAAAATGGTATGGACGGATCGGAAAAGGCTGCGCTGTCTAAAACGGCGGCAAATTCGTCCGCCGCGGCGGTCATCAACGGGCAATGAAACGGTCCCGCCACCGCAAGTTTTATGAACCGTTTAGCGCCGGCTTCTTTGAACCACGCCTCCGCTTCGTTCAATGCCGCGGAGCTGCCGGAGACTACGGTTTGGCGCGGGGAATTTAGGTTGGCGATGTATAAATCCTTGTGTCCCGCGCTTGTCCATTCGGCGAGCGCTTTCTCCACCTCGGCGGATGAGAGTCCGATCACCGCCGCCATGCCGCCGCCCGCCGCGGCGGCTTTTTGCATAAGTTCGCCCCGCCGCGCGGTAAGCCGCAGGCTGTCTTCGGCGGAAATGACTCCGCAAACAGCAAGCGCGGCGTACTCGCCTAAACTATGCCCGGCGCAGGCGCTTGGTGTAACGCCGCGCGATTTTAACGCGGCTGCGGCTGAGAGATTAACCAGTGTAATCGACGGCTGGGCTATATCGCCGCGCTTTAATGTTTCAGCGTCCGCTTCGGAAATCAGTTTCCGCATATCGCGTCCCATTATTTCGGACGCGCGGGCAAATAAATCTTTTACTTCGTCAAAAGCGTCAAAAAAATCAATTCCCATAGATGGATATTGCGCGCCTTGTCCGGGAAATAGAAAAACATATTTTTTATTGGTCATATACCTCACCGTTTTGCGGGCTGACGCCGTATACTTGGCATACTGAATATTATGGAAAGCCC
>JAIRZA010000082.1 GCA_031267475.1 Spirochaetaceae bacterium
CCGTCCGCATGAAGCGCTCGGTTTCTTGACGCCGCGCCATCAATATGGCGGCTCAGTTTTCCGCCACTCTGGGAGTATCCATTCCTTATTTGGCGGGTGTGTCCTATTCATAGTGAGTACGGACACGCCCTTGATGATTCCCGTGTTTTTCTCTATAGTTCATCTATTGAGCTTGTTCAGAAACACCTGCTTGTTGAACAAGAACTTTTCTATACAGTTGTTGTTTATAAAAACCTCAATTTTAGACAGCTCTATTATAATAACGAGCATTAAACCTGCTATGAAAGGAGTTAGCATGAAAGTAGATGAGTTAAAACACGCCGGATTAAAGAAGTGGATAAAGGAAGCGCAGACACTTATGACACCTGACGCGGTAGAGATTTGCGACGGCAGCCCCGCCGAATATGACAAGATGATTAAAACCACCATTGACGCCGGACTAGCCACAGTCCTTGACAAGAACAGCCGCCCCGGAAGCGTACTATTCCGCTCCGACCCGTCTGATGTGGCGCGTGTAGAGGATCGCACATATATCGCGAGTAAAAATAAAGACGACGCCGGGCCGACAAACAACTGGATAGACCCCGCGGAACTTAAAAAAAAGATGAGCGCCCTGTACAAAGGATCGATGAAAGGACGCACCATGTATGTAATCCCGTTTTCCATGGGGCCGGTCGGCTCCGGCATAGCGAAAATCGGCGTTGAAATTACAGACAGCCCCTATGTTGTAGCCAATATGCACATTATGGCGCGCGTAGGCTCTAAAGTTCTGGACACACTCGGAGAAGACGGCTTTTTTGTACCTTGTTTTCATTCCGTCGGCAAACCGCTCGCCCCCGGTGAAACAGACAACGGAAAATGGCCCTGCGCCCCCATGTCGGACAAATATATCTCGCATTTTCCTGAAACACGCGAAATTTGGTCTTACGGCTCCGGTTACGGCGGAAACGCACTGCTTGGCAAGAAATGCCTAGCGCTGCGCATCGCTTCCGTGCTTGCCCGCGATGAAGGCTGGCTCGCCGAGCATATGCTCATACTAAAAATCACAAATCCCAAAGGCGAAGTAAAATACATAGCCGGCGCGTTCCCCTCCGCTTGCGGGAAAACGAACCTCGCCATGCTAATCCCGACAATTCCGGGCTGGAAAGTCGAGACAGTCGGGGACGATATAGCATGGATGAAATTCGGGAAAGACGGCAGACTCTACGCCATCAACCCCGAAGCCGGCTTCTTCGGAGTCGCGCCCGGCACGAACAACGAATCGAACCGGAACGCCATGGAGACCATAAAGGAAAACACCATATTCACAAATTGCGGCCTAACAGAAGACGGCGATATTTGGTGGGAACAGATAGGATACGGCGCTTCGGGCAAAGAGATTACAGACTGGAAAGGAAATAAACGCCCCGCTCCAAAAACAGACAAGAGCCCCAAGGGGGAAGAGATAGCTCATCCAAACGCCCGTTTTACCGCTCCGGCAAAACAATGCCCCTGCATTGCGAAAGAATGGGAAGACCCCGCCGGCGTACCAATAAGCGCCTTCCTGTTTGGCGGACGCCGCCCTAAAACGATACCGCTGGTAAACCAGTCCAAGAACTGGATACACGGCGTATTCATGGGCTCCATCGTTGGATCGGAAGTAACGGCTGCGGTGATTTCCGACCAAGTGGGACAGGTGCGCCGCGACCCGTTCGCCATGCTGCCGTTCTGCGGCTATAACATGGGCGACTATTTCAAACACTGGATAAAAATAGGCAAAACGGCGGAAGAGAACGGCTGGACGGATAAACTGCCAAAAATCTTTTTTGTGAACTGGTTCCGCAAAAATGATCAAGACAAGTTTATATGGCCCGGCTACGGCGAAAATTCCCGTGTGCTTGCATGGATTTTTGACCGCTGCGACGGTAAAGGCAAATCGCTTGAAACACCCATAGGCACAGTACCCGCGCCGGACGCGATTGAACGCCCCGCCGGAGTGAGCGAGGCGGACATGGCGGAGCTTTTGCGCGTAGACATTGAGGGCTGGAAGAAAGAAATAGACGACGTGCGCAAGAATCATTATCCCAAATTCGGCGATCGCCTGCCCGGTGAATTAAAGACCGAGCTTGACGCTATAGAAAAACGTCTTAACTCTTAAAGAACAAACTGAACTAGGGCGCGACACCTGCGCAGGTGTCGCGTCGGCGCGGTACGCTTCCGCGCCACAGTTGACATGGAAGAACGAATGATACCAAAGATCATACACTATTGCTGGCTGTCGAATGACCCCATACCAGCCGATTACCAGCGCTGCATGGCGACATGGAAAGAAAAACTGCCCGATTATGAGTTTATGCTGTGGGATGCCGCGCGTTTTGATATGAACAGCGTGCTCTGGGTCAAGCAAGCCTTCGATGTAAAACTTTACGCCTGCGCCGCGGACTACATACGTTTGTACGCGGTGTATTCGCACGGCGGCATTTACCTTGACATGGACATGGAAGTTGTAAAACCGTTTGGCGAATTGCTAAACGCGAACACTATGCTGGCGTATGAAAACCACATCGGACACAATGTTGAGGCCGGATGTTTTGGGGCTGAAATTAATAATCCGTATATAAAAAAATGTATGGACTATTTTGAGGAAACCCCATTTTTTGATCCCGCCTTACTGCCGAAGGTATTGGACCTGCCGCAGTCTAAACGGCATAAGTTTATTGATCCGCTGATTTTGCCGGAGATCATGAAAGACGCCGCCGAAAAATACTTTTCGGCGGATGAATTGCATTTTTATCCGCCCGACTATTTTACCGCAAAAAATATAGTAACCGGAAAAATCGAGGCGACGGATAATACTTTTACGATTCATCATTTTGCGGCTCAGTATCATTCCGAGGAGTGGCGCAAAAACCGAATTGCCGAACAGAGCATCCGCGCCTCGTTTGGCGAAAAAACAAAGCTGTCAAAAATAATACTTGTAATACGGGGCGCGGCGCAGCGTGTCAAGCGGTACGGATTTTTTACCGCGGCGCGTTATTACATTGACAGATTCATCCTACATAAAAGAAGCTGGGAAGGCTTGGATTTTTAACACGGCAGCGGACTTGAGAGGCAGCACGGTTGGTTGTCGAACAAGTCCATTATATTCGTCCGCTTGTTTTTTTTCATTTGCCGGATATAATTGTGCAGTAATGACATACAAAGAAAAATTTATTCAGATGAACAAAGAAGCCGCCGCCACAGCGGTTTCCATTGCCGTCATTGCCGCGTTCTGGTGGATAAGCGGCTTTGCGCTGGAAAAGATAAACTTTACCGTGTTCTATATGCCGGGATGGTTTGTTGTAAGCTGCGCGGGCTCTTTTATCTTGTCTGTGTGCGCCGCTGTATTTTTGGTAAAAAAAGTCTACAAAAATTTTAGCTTGTCAGACGAAACCGTTGAAAGCGGCGCGGCGTAAAAAATTTGAACACAATACTCACACTTATCCCCATATTCATTTTCCTCGTCATACTGCTTGGCGTTGGTTTTTTTGCCAGACAAAAAGGAAAAAGCAGCGGCGGCAATTTTTCAAGCGAATATTTTATCGGGTCGCGCAGCTTGGGCGGTTTTGTCTTCGCCATGACCTTCGTCGCGACATACAGCTCCGTTTCCAGTTTTGTAGGCGGCCCCGGACTTGCTTGGAGTCATGGTTTTGGCTGGGTTTACTATGCGTCAATACAAATCATTTCCGTAATGATGGTCATGGGCATTGTAGGGAAAAAAATAGCCATTTTAGGAAGAAAACTAGGCGCGGTAACAGTAATCGATATAATCCGCGCGCGTTATTCCAGCGATGTTTTGGCAAACATATCCGCCGTGGTCATAGTTGTTTTCTTCACGGCGATGATGGCGGCGCAGTACACCGGAGGAGCGAATCTTTTCGCGGCGGCGGCGAATGTTGATTACACGGCGGGGCTTGCGCTCTTTGCGATTGTCGTGGTTATTTACACCTCCATAGGCGGCTTTCGCGGGGTAGCCCTTACCGACACAATATGCGCCGTTGTGATGTTGCTTTGCGTGGCGATAACCGGTTTTGCGATACTGCATTCTGGCGGCGGCCTTGCCGGAATCATGAAAAAAATCAACACCGAACCGGTTTTGCTGGAGGTGCGGTCGGGCGGCAGACTTTCTGTACCCTTCTTGCTTTCCCAGTGGCTGCTTTGCGGTGTCTGCACACTGGGTCTGCCTCAATCTCTTGTACGCAGCCTTAGCTTCAAAGACAGCCGCGCTTTGCACCGCGCCATGATATACGGCACTGTGGTTATCGGCATCATGATGATAGGTATGCACCTTTTAGGAGTGCTTTCACGCGGTGTAATAACGGAGCTTCCGGCTGGTAAAACGACAGACTCTATAATGCCAACGTTAATAGTTCAAAAATTGCCCCCGTTGCTTGCGGGCTTTGCCATAATCGGCACACTGGCAGCCACAATGTCAACCGTTTCATCATTATTGATAACGGCCTCATCTTCTATAATCAAAGACCTATGGCTGCGTTACAGCTCAAAACGCGCCGCGCCGCCCAACGACAGGCAGATACGGCGTTTTTCCATGCTTATAACATTCTTGCTTGGACTAATTTCTTTGCTAATTGCGGTGAAGCCGCCTTCTGTGATTGTTTGGATAAATCTTTTTGCTTTTGGCGGCTTGGAAAGCGCCTTTTTTTGGACATTCCTGCTTGGGCTGTTTTGGAAAAGGGCAAACGCTACAGGCGCGATTCTAGCGATGTCCGGCGGAGTTGTTTCATACTGCATCGCCATGGCTCTGCGGCTGCCGCTGGGCGGCAGCCATCAAATCGTGATAGGCATAGGCGCGGCTCTTGTTCTGTTTATCGCGGGCAGTCTGCTGGGCAAGCCGCAGGACGAAAAGACTCTTAGGCTGTTTTTCCCCGAAAAATTTTAACCGCCGGCAATGGCCGCGGCTATTGCCGCGACACGCCTGCGGCGGCAGCAGTCCGCCGGCGTTGACCGCCAAGCGCGGGCTGAAAAATCCGGTTATTTTATCACGATGTTTACCAGCTTGTCAGGCACGGCGATTATCTTGACGACGGTTTTTCCTTCCAGCCATTTTTGTACTATCGCGGAGGAAAACGCGGTCTTTTCGAGGATTTCCTTTGATGTTCCCGCCGCGGCGGAAAACTTATCCCTTATTTTCCCGTTTACCTGCACAACTATCGTAACCTCGTCGTCCGCGGCAAGCGCTTCATCGTAAGACGGCCACGCGGCGCTTGAGACTGAGCCCGTACGCCCCAGTTTTTCCCAAAGCTCCTCTCCAAGATGAGGCGCGTAAGCCGCCAGCATGACGACAAGCGGCTCCCACAACGCTTCGGGTACGGCGGTCAATTTTGCCAGCTCCGTAGAATATATCATCATCTGGCTTATCGCCGTGTTAAAATTCAAAGTTTCTGTATCGGCGCTCACTTTTTTTATCGTTTTATGCAGCAGCCGGACAACAGCGCCGCCCGCCGCCGCGGATGCGCCATCATCCGTTGGTTTAACTACTTTTTCATGTATGCTCCAAATCCTGTCTAAAAAGCGGGTTACACCGACAAGACCGGCGGTCATCCACGGTTTGCTCACTTCTAGCGGACCCATAAACATCTCGTACACGCGCATCGCGTCCGCGCCGTACTGCTCGATAATCGTGTCCGGATTCACCACATTGCCAAGACTTTTGCTCATCTTTTGGTTGTCTTCTCCAAGTATCATGCCCTGATTCACAAGACGCTGAAACGGCTCCGCCGTGTTTACAAGCCCCATGTCGAACAAGACTTTGTGCCAAAAACGGCTGTACAAAAGGTGCAGGACGGCGTGCTCCGTGCCGCCGACATACAAGTCAACCGGCACCCAGTAGTCGATTTTATCCCGTCCGGCAAAAACCTTGTCGTTGCGCGGATCAAGATAGCGCAGGTAGTACCAGCACGAACCAGCCCACTGCGGCATGGTATTTGTCTCGCGCTTTGCCGGCCTTCCGCAGCGCGGGCAGTTTGTATTCACCCACTCCGTCATCTTGGCCAAAGGCGATTCGCCTGTGCCGCTCGGCTCGTAAGATTCAACATCGGGCAAAAGCAGCGGCAGACTGTCTTCCGGCAGCGGGACAACTCCGCACACTTCACAGTGCGTCAGCGGTATGGGCTCGCCCCAGTAACGCTGCCGGCTGAATACCCAGTCGCGGAGCTTGTAGTTCACCGCCTTTTTTCCCAGCCCCCGCTCCTCCAGCCACGCCGTAACTTTAACCTTGGCCTCAGCCGTAGGCAGTCCGTCGAACAGACCGGAGTTGACGCAGTATCCGTCTCCTGTAACACATGAAGAGGGGACGGCGCCGTCCCGCCCCGCGGAAGCCGGCGGAGACTTTTGATTAGACGCGCCGGTATTTTCCGTTTCGCCGACAACCTGAATAATGGGCAGGTCGAAAGTTTTCGCAAATTCCCAGTCGCGCTCGTCGTGCGCCGGGACAGCCATTATTGCGCCCGTGCCATAAGAAATCAAGACATAATCCGCTATCCAAATAGGAATTTTGGCATTGTTCACAGGATTTATCGCATAAGCGCCTGTAAAAACACCCGTCTTTTCCTTGGCAAGCCCCGTTCGCTCCAGATCGCTTTTCTTGGCGGCGCTCTCGATATATGCGTTTACAGCGGGGCGCTGCGCGGCGCTTGTAATCTTGATTGCAAGCGGATGTTCGGGCGCAAGCACCATGTAAGTCGCGCCGAACAAGGTGTCGGGGCGGGTTGTGTAGATTACAAGTTTATCATCCGCGCCCTCAATGCTAAAAACTACATCCGCGCCTTCGCTGCGGCCTATCCAGTTGCGCTGCATAAGTTTAACGGGTTCAGGCCAGTCCAGCGTATCAAGATCTTCAAGAAGGCGCTCGGCGTAAGCGGTGATGCGCAGCATCCATTGCCTTATGCGCTTGCGCGTTACTTTTGTGTGGCAGCGCTCGCATTCGCCGTCTTTTACCTCTTCGTTGGCGAGTCCGGTTTTGCAGGAGGGACACCAGTTAATCGGGCTTTCAGCCTCGTAAGCAAGGCCTTTTTCGTATAATTTAAGGAATATCCACTGCGTCCAGCGATAGTATTCCGGACTTGACGTAGTTACCTCACGGTCCCAATCGTAGGAAAAACCGAGCTTTTTTATCTGAGTCCGGAAATGCTTGATGTTGTCCGCCGTCGTTTTTGCCGGATGCTGTCCGGTTTTTATCGCGTAGTTTTCGGCGGGCAGGCCGAATGAGTCAAAGCCCATTGGATGCAGCACATTAAAGCCTTTGGCGCGAAGGAAGCGGCAGTATATGTCTGTCGCGGTGTAGCCCTCCGGGTGTCCAACGTGGAGTCCCTGCGAAGACGGGTACGGAAACATATCGAGTACATAGCGCCGCTTTTCTTTGGGCGTGGAGGGGTCTTCCATAGCGTGAAAGCTCTTGTGCTCGTCCCAGTAGCGCCGCCACTTTGGTTCTATTGTTTCAAATGGATATTTTGGCATGATAATTCCCTTTTCACTTCAAAAATACACCTTGCGACAGCGCCTCGTCTTTGTAAAGCAGTTCCACCGTTACTTTGTTTTTCTTCATGTTATTGTATCGGATTTGTTCGTGTAATTAGTGAGGGCAGACCGCGAGTCTCGTCATCGCCCCGGCCAGCGCCCCGTATATATTTTTGCGCTTATCGCCCATCTCGTTCTTGTATTTCCGTAAGAACGCCAGCCGCCCGATATGGTCTTCAATGTCCCGCTCTTTCGGCTTGGCCTTCACCTCCACGCCCACGATAGATTCGCCGTTCTCCAACAGAATATCAAACTCCGCGCCGACAGTGCGGTCTTCGCGGTAGAGCTTGCGATCCCTGCATACATCTTTGAAATGATAGCCTAGAGCGTTAAATTTATCGACGATGTTAGGGACGACTAAATGCTCGGCGAGCTCGCCAAAACGGTTGTCTAAATCGCCCATACTCTTTTGCAGCACTTTCATTCGCCGGTCTGTTTCCTTCATCTGCCGGTCGGTTTCCGCGCTACTTTCCTTCATCTGCCGCTCGGTTTCCTTCATCCGCCGGTCGGTTTCCGCGCCGCTTTCTTTCAAGAGCCGCTCTGTTTCCATTAAAGCCGCCCATACCTGCTCAAAGTTCAAGCCCATCTGTGGCTGTATTGTTGTTTCTGCCATTTTCTGCTCCTTAAATATAGTGTCAGGGCGGACACGTTCATTGTCAAGCGATTTTTTGCCGGTTCACCCGCTCTGCCTTTGCCGCCCGCCAGCGGGCTTCCATACGCTCCGCGCCCACCAGTGGGTTTCATATCCGCTACGCGGTAGTATCCCGCGAGTCTCATCAACAAGAAGACGTGGAGTTTGCGCCCCGCGCAAACTCCGGAGCTCAACGCGCCCTGCGCGTTGAGCCAAGCCCCGCCAGAATTTTGCTACACGTTGATCCAAAATTTAAAGCAAAAATCGCCTCGGTGGAAATATAGTATAACGGAGGATACAATGAGTAACAAAAAATACACAAAAGAGGCTGTTCCAAAACTTCAGTTTTTGGGGAGACAAGCAAAGCTTGTCCAGCAACCTATGAAAACCGCAGTTTTGCCGTCATCATATGACGCGCCCATAGGGCGAAAAACTGCAAGAGCCTGTTACAAAATAACCGGTTTTGGAACAGGCTCAAATGACAAACACAAATTGCAAAAAACCGCCGCGATAACCGCGCCCCTAATACTCCTGCTGGCAGCCTCTTGCGTAGACTCGTGCGGAGTCTACACAGACGGCGCGGACGGACACAAAGCGACGAACCTTTCCATAGCAACATGGAACGTACAAGCCCTGTTTGACGGACAAGACAACGGCATAGAGTACGAAGAATACCGCGCCGCCAACGGATGGAACGATGAAAAATACCGGGCGCGGCTCAATAACATATCCAAAGCCTTAAAAACGATAGAAAAAAAAGGCCCGGACATCATCGCCCTAATCGAAGTAGAAAAATCAGACATACTAAAACAACTAGCGCAAGACTACCTCGCGGAAAGCGGCTATAAATACAGCGCCTTTGCCGGACTACCGGGCTATTCCTTAGGAGTCGGCGTTTTAAGCCGCCATCCACTAACAAAAACACGCTCCCACTCATCGAACACCGGCGGCGCAATCCTGCCGCGTCCCGTAGTAGAAGTCTGGGTAGAAGCGGAAGGACTGCCCATAGTCATCTTCATCTGCCACTGGAAATCCAAACTAGGCGGAGACCTGGACACCGAACCACTGCGCCGCGCCGCCGCCCGCGTAGTATTACGCCGCGTAAACACAATAAAACAAGAAAACCCCGACATCCCAATAATGGTACTAGGCGATTTGAACGAAAACCATGATGAATTCATCCGGCATGACGGCGAATTACTCTGCGCCTTATTGCCGGATTCCCCCGAAGCCGCAAAATTAGCCGGATACGAGCATGAAACAGCGGATGAACCACGCGAAGCGCAAGATTTTTTTATATTAAGCACTGAAAAACCACCACAAAGCGCATTTTTCAGCAACGCGGAAGGCATATTTTACACACCATGGGGAACAGAACTAGAAAAAGGCACATACTATTACAGCGGCGGCTGGGAAACCATAGACCACGTACTACTCAACAAAGCCCTGTTTGATTCAACCGGCTGGGAATTCAAAGACGCCGCGGTAATGGACGGCGAACCATTCGTAAACACAAAAGACGAACCCGACCAGTACAACACACGCTCCGGCTACGGCCTAAGCGACCACCTGCCCCTGTTATTAACACTCACACACAGATAAGCCCTTGCGCCGGCGCGGAACACCCAGCCCCTCAACTCGCCGCGCCTTGAAAACATCGACGTTAATATACTATAATATATACAAAGAATGGAAAGGCGCTTAGGAGAAAATCATTGCTTAATAGAAACAGCCCTTTACAGTCTGCCGCGCCTTGAAAACATTGGCGCTAGTATACTATAATGTATATAAAGAATAGAAAGGCGCTTATGCGCCGTAAAAAATTTGGAGGGCTTATGAAAAAGTCATTTATCGGGTTTTCTGCCGCGTTGGTATTATTGCTGGCGCTGGTAGGATGTGAACAAGCAACAGACAGCGATTCTGGCGGGGGTTCCACTCCGCCGTTGCCGGGGTTGGTAAGCGATCTATCCACTATCGCGGCGTCTTTTGACGACGGTATAGACGTAGTGCGCGTTGGAAACAATTTGTATTTAAACTCGGAGGAATTAGTCATTCCGGCGGGAAAAACACTTGATTTAGCTACGAATAATGTTGACCTTGGCGGCCTGAGCGAAAACAGCAAGCTCATAGCCGAAGGCGATATTCTGCTTAACTACAGCCAGAATGTCCCCGGCGGCATTCAGTGGAGCGGTTTGAAAGATACGGCAAAAATCATCGCGTCCGAAAGCTTCATTACAAAATATGTAAACGTCGATTACACCGGAATTACAGATATTGATACTGCGTGGACAAAGCTTACAGCCGGCGCCAGCGGTGTTATCAAGGCAAAAGCGGAACAGATTATAGTGATTCAAGACTTTGCCGACTTCATGAGTTGGAATAAGACCCTCCCCCCTGATCCGGAGGCGAAACAAGGCTATCTTTTTGATAATGGATATCTTGCGCTGCGCACTCCAAAAGAAGGCGGAATTCGCGCCCCCGAAGCGGCTGAGCTAGAGGAAAAAGCCTCCGGCATTAAACTGTATCTGATTGGCTCTCCTATCATCATTGATGTTTCGTCAACAGGTGGCGGCGAAGTTGGAATCAATTTAACCGGTAGCGCGAACCTCAACTACTATAAACCAAAGACATGGCCCCCGCGCGCCACCACTCCGGACCCAGTACCGCCGGAAGCCAGCATATTGTTTAATTATGGCGGCGATACTGACGGATCTCTTACAGCCGCCGGCAGTGTTGACCTTAAAAACGGTTCTGTAAACAGCCCCGCGGGCTTTAATGTCTGGGGCGTGTTAAAGAACACCGGCGCGCAGCAGGACGCCTTGTCTGTTACTGCGCAAGACACACCCTTTACCGGACTTACGGTACGCTTGCACGGCGTAACCTTTGGCGGCAAAACGGCGATAAAAGGCTCTGTAAGGAACAGCTTTGGCGCGTCCGCGACATTCAGCGACGACCTTACCTTGGGCGGTCCGGCGACATTTAACGGCGCTACATTCAGCGGCGAGACCGTGTTTTCAGGCCCCGTAATCTTCACGGCCCCCGGTACTGAAGGTCAAACCCCGGTAGTTTTTAAAAAAGGTGTAACTTTTAGCAACGACGTAATTTTCAAGGGTCCTGCCAATTTCGAGGCACCTCTGGAGAATAATATGTACTTCGGCCGCTTAGAGACAAGCGATTTAAATATTATTTCGTCGCTAAAGGCAGTTGGAGAAAGCGCGAGTGCGGAACTTCCTCAAGACGTAATAAACAACATTGCCACATTTACCGGCAATATTAAATTTTTGGCTGACGAAATAACTATAGGTACTGAGTCTGCGATTACGTTTGAAAAGCTTAACGCCGCAGGTATAATGCGCTTCCCGAATGCGGAGAGTGTTACCGTTAAGGATGCGGCTGCAAACATCGGCGGCGCTGTATTCGGTGAGGCAACAACTGCCAGTTTTGGAGCGGGGCTAACTGTTAGCAAGGACGTAGCGTTTGGCAGTTATGCTGCAGTCTACGGTAATTTAGTTGTCGGCGGTAACGCAACCTTTAGCGGCGGCGGATCGCTTACTAGCGAGGTTACTATTACCGGTAATTTATCGGTTGACGGAGCGGACGATAAAACTTTTGTCGGGAAGTCCGTTAATATCGGCGGTGATTTAAATTTGAATGTTTATGAAGGTGGTCTGATAACACTGGATGTTCCCGCTGAAGTAAAGGGCGAAGTGATTTTTGGTACTGAGGCCACGCTCGGACTAAAGAAAAGTGCTATAAAATTGGGCCCGACGACGTTCTACGAAGGCGTGAATATTGGTTCTGCGGCGATTGTGTTCGACTCCGTGAGTTTAATCGGAGCAGGCACCCTTGGATCTGGCGGAGGGGCTAATATTACCGTACTAGGCAACGCTAAATTTAATGAGGAAGCTCGCCTTCAGGGGAAACTGATTTTTGGTAATGCGGAGGGTGTAACCATAAACACCGGTACGATTTCCAAAGGCTTCGACGTTACGGCGAATGGTAATATTCTTACTGTAAAGGACGCGGCAGTGTCGCCTGACACTAATGTTGTGCTCAAAAACGCCAGCATCGTCTTTGGCGCTAACGGCGGATTTAACTTCTTGGGTGCTGGCGGCAGTACGTCAATTAAACTGGCAGGCCCTGAGAACGCCTCGGTAGTCGCTACTAATACCATTACCATAGGTGGTACCGCAGTTACAGGCAAGGGAGCAGCCGGGGAGCGTGCCGTCCTTGACGCTAATGGCGATGTGATATTGACCATTGGTGACCCCAATGGTCCCTCGCAAAGTATGCTGAGGCTTAACACTGTCGACCTTAAACTTACTAAAGGCGCTGTCGCCTTTGGACCGGGAGCTACTGCCGCAGAAGCGGGTTCTCTTGTATTGATTGACACATCATCGAGCGGCAATATAATTACGGCGGCAGAAACTAATAATTCTACCGGAATGGGACTACTGGTTGGCGGCACTGCCGCCAACGTAGGTTACGGTATAATTACCGGCAGCTTGGGTATGACGACCGATGATGAACTTTTCGGCAGCCTTGGCGTGGGAACTGTGGGCGCTGGTTACTTGTTAACCCAGGACGCCGCCTTTATAAAAGTTGGTACCTTAGGAGCATTTGGTTCTGAGGCTGCGGTATATACTCTTGATGCTTATAGCGCTGACAAAAACCCTGTCGCGGTATTCACCGCATGGGAATAAGACTTTCGCTGTAAAATTACAGCAGTCTTTTTAGGGTTTATTGAACCGCGCACCGCTCCGGGGCGCGGTTTTTTATTCGCGGCGCATATAGATTTATTGCCGCCAATGCGGGTAAAATAACAGAAAATGATAATACACACACGAACCTCCGCCAATTTTAGGGAAATCTGCATGGGCGAAATTTGCTCCGGCATACTTTACCGCTCCTCTCACCCAATAGCAGACGGCAAACAAGACCCCGCCATCGCGGAGCTTTCCGCCAACGCGCATATAGCCGCCATACTAAACTTGTCCGACATAGACGCGGAAATAAAACAAAAAGCCCGCCTAGCGCCCTGGTACCAGAAAATCTTGAATCTTGGCGGCGTTAT
>JAIRZA010000087.1 GCA_031267475.1 Spirochaetaceae bacterium
CCTCCTTTTGCAATTAAAACCTAATTAACCGTCTTTATCTAGTACCCGCCCCCGCCAGCGGGTTTCACAACACAAGGGCGTGGAGTTTCGCGTAGCGCAACAACGGGGGACCTCGCGCCGCGGGGTGCCCGACCCGGCGGCCATCCCACAGTCACAGGGCCCGCGGCGAGGGGCGGGGGGTTGTGCGCTCCCCCCCCCCGGCCGGGATCACCCCGCGCGGGTTGTGCATCCCGTGGTTGGGTTTTGCTGGGTTTTTGGGGCTACCCCCAACCCCCACGCCCCCGGTGAAATTCCGGCGATTACAATGGCTGGAGTTTCGCCATGCGAAACTCCCTAAGCAAGCGCATAGCGCTTGCGGCGCAAACTCCACGCCTTCGTGTTGTGAAACCCGCTGGCGGGCTGGCGGGCGGGTAAATTTTGCAAATACCTTGTAGTAACATAGAGACACCTGCTATAATATATTACAAGTGTTCAATATAATATGGTAATAGCTATAGACGGACCGGCAGGGTCGGGCAAAAGCACAATAGCGGAAATGCTGGCAAAACAATTAACATTGGACAACGGCGGACGCTTCGTTTACATCAACTCCGGCAACCTATACCGGGCGCTCACACTCGCCTGCGTACAACACGAAGTTGACATACAAGACGAAAAAGCCGTAGCCAGCCTTGCGCGGAGCGCGGACATAGAGTACCAGAACGGCGCGGTATATTTGAACGGAGCAGACGTAAGCGCGCAATTACGCGGCGACAACATAGACCGCGCAGTGTCGAAAGTTTCCGCAAACATACCAGCCCGCCATGTGATCAACGCGCTGATACGAAAAATAGCGGCGAACAACAACGCCGTCGTAGAAGGCCGGGACATGACAACAGTCGTTTTCCCGGACGCGGAGGCGCGATTCTACCTTGACGCATCGGCAGAATCCCGCGCGCGGAGACGCTTTGAACAAGGAGTTTCAAAACTCGGCATAGAAGAAATACAAAAATCGATAGAAGAACGCGACAGTATGGACAAGAATAAACCAGAAGGCAGCCTAAAAATCGCGGATAACGTCATATATATCGACTCATCCCACTTGACGATAAAGCAAGTTTATGAGAAATTAGAAAAGATAATACGGTTAAAAGGATGAACCATGGGTCAGATGGAAGTGGAAGAGGAAGCAAAGAGCGGGGCGGATTCCGCAAACCCCAATAGCAGCTCCCAAACACAAATGCAGCAAGAGTATGAAGCGTATTTTAAAGCGCTTGAGCAGTTGGAAGAAGGACAACTTGTTATAGGCACAGTCATGCAAGTTACCGCCGATCAAGTCTTCGTTGACGTCAACTATAAATCAGAGGGAAAGATTCCCCTAGGGGAATTCGCGGAGACACCCAAAATTGGCGATACAGTATCGGTTATTCTTGAAAAAAAAGAGAATAAATACGGCGAAGTAGTCGTTTCCAAACAAAAAGCGGACGCTAAACTTGCGTGGAAAGATCTAAAACAGGCTTTTAACGAACATTTGCCTGTAAAAGGCCTTATTGAAAAGACAGTCAAAGGCGGCTACGACGTCCGCTTGGCCGGCGACGCCCACGCTTTTTTGCCAATAAGCCAGGTTGACGTAAAACGCATCGAAAAGCCGGAAAGCATAGTAGGCAAAACCGTAGAAGTTTATATCGAGCGGCTTTATTCGGACGGAAAACCTAACATAATCGTCAACCGCAGAAAACTACTGGAAGAGACCGCGGAAAGCAAGCGGGCGGAATTCTTTGCGACTATACCCGTTGGCAGCGAGATTGACGGCGTTGTAAAGTCGTTCACATCTTTCGGCGCTTTTGTCGATTTAGGCGGATTTGACGGACTTTTGCACATCCATGATATGAGCTGGGGACACGTGATGCGCCCCAAGGACTTTGTCAAACGCGGGCAAAAAATCAAAGTAAAAGTCATCAGAATAGATCCTGAAGAAAAACGCATAAACCTTTCGTTAAAGCATTTTACAGACGATCCGTGGGTGCATTTTGAAGATAAATACCATGTAAACGACGTAGTCAAAGGCAAAGTAACCAAACTCACCGATTTTGGCGCTTTTATCGAGATAGAAGAAGGAATAGAAGGACTCGCCCACATATCAGAATTCTCGTGGATTAGGAAAGTGCAGAAACCCAGCGATGTCGTCGGCTTAGGCGACGAAGTCGAATGTATGATTTTAGGCTACGATCTACAAGCGGGGCGCGTTTCTTTGGGACTAAAACAAGTCAAATCGAATCCATGGGCGAATCTGACGGAGCGCTATCCCGCGGGAACACGACTTAAACGAAAAGTGGTAAAAATCACCAACGCCGGCGCTTTCGTGGAACTGGAAGAAGGAATAGACGGCTTCTTGCACAGCGACGACATTTCATGGACAAAGAAGATAAAACACCCAAGCTCCGAGCTTAAACTGGGAGAGGACATAGATGTTATCGTATTAGAGGCGGATGTCAAAAACAGAAACGTCAGACTCGGCATAAAGCAGCTTAGCGAGGACCCCTGGCGCAGTTTCGCGGCGGCGTACGGGCATGGCGACACAATAGAAGGCGAAGTCAGCTCCATAACCGACTTTGGATTGTTTATCAAGATTCCCGGCGGAATTGACGGACTAGTGCATAAAACCAACCTTACAGAAAAAAAAGAAGACAACGCGGACGAGGCGCTTAAGGCTTATAAAGTAGGCGATAAAATTAAGGCGGTCCTTATCGAGTTGCAGCCGGATAAACGAAAAGCGGCTTTTTCCGTCAGGGACTACAAAAGGAAAGCGCAGCGGGATGAAATTTCACGCTACATGGCCGCGGAAGAAACAGGTCATTCGACTTTTACACTCGGAGATATGCTTAAATCGCGGGAAGTGTAGCAAAAGAGCATCCGGTGCGGACTGATAAGCGCTTTGTGAGTTGACGGCGTAATTTATATGTTGACGTATGTTGACCCGGATAAATTCCGCACACTGATCGAGACAGGAGCCTTGATCAATTCGGACCATTCCGGTATTCACGATCTTTTAACAATAATCGTTGAATCGGCGGGCAGACTGTGCGGCGCGGTTTCCGCCTGCCTCCTCCTTGCCGATGAAACACGCGGGCGCTTATTTTTTGAGGTAGCCATAGGTTTTTCGGAGAATATGCGCCTTGAAAAACAGAGCATCGCAATCGGGGAGGGCATCGCCGGCTGGGTTGCCCGCTATAATAAATCACTCATCATCAATGACGCGGATAATTCTGAACGCCGCCTTGCGGCTATTTTTGAACAGAGCGATTTTCCCGCAAAGACAATCATCGCCGTCCCGATGCTGGTAAAAGAACATTGCGTCGGCGTGCTTGAAGTCATAAACAAAGAAAACGGCGTTCAATTTTCCAGCGAAGACCTCGAATGGCTGGAAATATTTGCGAATCAGGCGGCGCTGGCTTTGCAACACGCGAAAAATTACGAAAAAATTCAGGACGAATCCGCCATTTTGCGGGAACAACTAGAAACAAGCGGCGCGTTTCACACGCTAATTTCGAAAAGCGCGGTTATGCAGGAAAAACTAGCAGTCATAGACCGCCTTGCCGCCACCGATTCCGCCGTGCTTATACTTGGCGAAAGCGGCTCCGGGAAGGAACTCGCCGCGGAGCAGATACATTTGCGAAGCCCGCGAAGGACGGGGCCCTTTGTGCGCGTAAACTGCGCGGCGCTGCCGTCCGGCCTTGCGGAAAGCGAACTGTTCGGCCATGTGAAAGGCGCGTTCACCGGTGCGGTGAATACCCGCATGGGACGTTTTGAAGCGGCTGACGGCGGAACAATCTTTTTTGACGAGATTGGCGATATGCCCCTCGATCTACAAGCGAAACTCCTGCGCGTAATCCAGCAAAAGACCTTTGAAAAAGTAGGCTCGACAACACCGCAAACCGCCGACGCGCGGATACTTGCCGCGACAAACAAGAACATCGAAAAACTTGTCGCCGAAGAAAAATTTAGGAGCGATTTATACTATCGCCTCAATGTACTGCCAATCTATGTGCCGCCCTTGCGCCAAAGACGCGAAGACATACCCGAACTCGCCCGTTTTTTCCTTGAAAATTGTATGCGCGACATGAAAAAACGATTTGAGGGCTTTTCGGACGAAGCCATGCAGTCCCTCATCGCTCATTCTTGGCCGGGCAACGTCCGCGAATTGGAAAACTGTGTGCAGCGGGGCTGTGTTACCGCCGCCGGCTCTGTGATTACAAAAGCGGATTTATTTCCCGGCGCGGAAACAATATTCAGCGCAAGCGGCGCGGACGCCGCCCAGTCGTTTAAAACGGCGATGAACGCTTTCAAAGCCCATTTTATCAAAAAGACCCTAAAAGAGCATAACTGGAATCAGACTGAAACGGCGCGGGCTCTTGACATACAGAGGACATATTTAGCTAAAATGATACGGGATTTTAGCATTAGCAAGGCTGGATGAAAGCGATGCGCGAAAACTTTAGTTCAAAAACTTCAGTTCTGAAACTGGTTTGAAATAGGTCAATAGGAGTGTTACAAATGGAAAAAAATGAAATTCACGCTGTGGTAAATAAAAATGATGCTGTATACAGCTTTTTTGCAAGGAACCGCAAACCTTTTTTTATATCCGGCATCGCTATTGTAGTCTTGCTCGCAGGCTTTATTGCGGCCCTGATTGTTCGGGACGCGGCGCAAAAGGACGCGACCGCTAAACTTGATATTCTTGTCGAGCGTTACAACGAGTTAAAAGGCAGCCTGACTGAAAACACCGCTGACAGCTCCGAACTCGAAGACAGCGCGGGGACCGAAACCGTTGAGAATTTGGCGAACGCCGAAGCTGTCGAGAGCTTGCTGACGGATCTTCAGGCGCTGGGCAAAAGCGCCGCAGGTTATCCCGCCGCCCGCGCTTGGTTCATGGCGGCGGACATTTATCATGAACGCAACGAATGGCAGACGGCGCAGGACGCTTGGCTTGCCGCCGCGTCTAAGGGCGGATCAACACATATTACCCCCGTATGCCTGTTTAACGCGGCTGTAGCTGGTGAAGCGGCGGGAAATCCGGATTCCGCGCTGTCTAATTATAAAAAGGCGCTTACTTTTACAGATTTCCCCGCGGCCGCGCGCGCTCAATTTTCGGTGGGGCGGCTTGCGGAAACGGGCGGCGATACAGAGGCGGCTGTTACGGCTTACCGCGCTCTTATCGATAAATGGCCTGCGGAAACGGATTGGGTGAATCTGGCTCAGTCAAGACTCCTTTTTTTGGATATATCTTCCCCGGAATGACACAGTTCGATATATTTGCTATATTTGATATTGAAAGCAGGCTGTCCGCCTGCGGCGGCGAATTACGGGCGTGTTGAGCGCGTCCGGCGTATATTTTTTGAGGCCGGCTGTCTGTAAAGCCGCGGCGGAGCGCCGCCGGAGCGTATTGCATGGAGTGTTGCGTATGAGAGCGAGGGGATTGATTATTGGCGCGGCGCTTCCTGTTATTGCGGCGCTGGTTTCTTGCGGAATAGACAGCTACAGTTATCTTTCGCCTGTTGTAACTGTAAGCTCCACATTGAATAGTCAAGCGGTTATACGGCTGCCTGACGCTCCTGATGTAATCACTATGGATTTCACCACAGGAAAACCGCCTAACATGACGATAGCCAACCAGACAAAGGATTTAGGATCCGACTACGAGATATTTTACAGAATATATCTGAGTGATAAAATGGAAATGACTGTGAACACCAGTACGATACGGAGTACCGTTAATTCGGCGCTTGACTCGGATTGGACGGCGCTTGAGCCTTATACGGTTGATTCTAACAACCTTTCGTCATCGGTGCTTACGGCCTTCACTACCCGTAAATATTATTCTGTATTAACAGCGTCTAACGGTAATTTAACGCGTTCTAACGGAAACGGCGCGTTTAACCCCGCGCCGTCCGACCGGCTGTTTATGACTAGCGACGACCTTATAAACAAGGCGAATATATCAGATAACATTAACGCCGATGTGCAGGATAATACATCCATGGCTGACGGAGCGCAGCGTTATGTCTATGCTTCCATGTATATCGCTATGCGCGGCTTTGACCAGCTTACGTTGAACCCTTTTTACAGTTCGCCTACTTTTATCAATATTTTTTTACTGCCTGCCAGTGTGCCCAGCGTTCCGGTTACCGGCGTAAGCCTTGCTCCGTCGCCGGCGGCCGCCAATCCCGCCATAAAATTGACCGCCGCGGTTACGCCCGCCAACGCGACGAATACCGGTGTTAAATGGTCAATAGATAACACGAATAATGCGGCGTTGCGTGTGCTGGAAAACAACACTGCGATAGTCTCCAGTCTGACCGGTTCCGGTACCGCTCGGGTTACTGTTACGACAGACGACGGCAATCATACGGCTTATTCGGATGTTGCGCTTTCCGGCATAGCGGCGGAAAAGATTATCATCAAATATGATGGCGAGCAGAAAGAATCGATGGCGCTTTACGTTAATGGACAGATAACCTTAGAGGCGGAAATAACGCCCGCCGCCGCGTCGTTCACGACGGCTACATGGTATTCAAGCAATCCGTCTATCGTAATGGTTGACACGAATGGGTCTGTAACAGCAAAAGCGCTTGGAAACGCTGTAATAACAGCGACCACGGCTGACGGAACAGAGCTTGCCGCGACGTGCGGTATTACGGTGGTGCAGTAGTTAATCTTCTGTAAGAATCTCTGTGTGGTCTGAAAATATCGCTATGGTATGTTCCCAATGGGCGGACGCTTTGCCGTCCGCCGTAACGACTGTCCAGTCGTCGTCTAATATTTCTATTTCGCCGGTTCCAAGGTTTATCATTGGTTCGATAGCTAAAACCATGCCCTCGCGCAGACGCGGGTTGGGGCCGTCTGTTGGGCAGTTAGGGATGGACGGGTCTTCGTGAACTTCAAGCCCGACACCGTGTCCGCAAAATTGATACACAATCCCGTACCCTTCGGCGCTGGCGCGCGACTCGACGGCGCGGCCTATTGAAAATAGCCTGTCGCCGGCGCGAGCAGCCTCTATACCTTTATACAGACATTCGCGGGTAACGGTGTTTAGGCGGTGGAAAGCCTCGCTTACTTTGCCAGCCTCGACGGTTACCGATTTGTCGCTTATATAGCCGTTTAAGTCTATGCCGCTGTCAATCGATACAAGGTCGCCTTCTTTTATTTTTCGCCTTGACGGTATGCCGTGAATCACTTCTTCATTTATAGAGATACAAAGGGCAGCCGGAAACGGATTGTTACGCGGACCGTAACCTAAAAAAGCAGGTTTTCCGCCTTTTTCTTTTATCCAGCGCCGCGCCCACCTGTCCAGTTCAATTGTTTCTATGCCCGGCTGCGCCAGCGGGAGCATTTCCTTATACATAAGGGCGAGCAACTTGCAAGATTCGCGGATGCCTTCGATTTGTTTCGTGTTTTTATAACGTATCATTTATTCACCTATTTACCATTTATATTTATGGCCGCTTACAGCCGCCGTTCCAAAAATGTAAGACTTGCGAGATAAGCAGGCGAGTTATTGAGCGAGTCTTGCATTATGAGATTTGACGCGGCTTTTCATCAGCGCCGGCGCGCGACTCGCCAACATCTATAAACGATTGTATATTATTTTTTGCTACATCAAACAAAGCTGAAAATGTTTTGAATAACATCTTTTTTGATTCATTATCAACCGTATGCAGCGATTTTATTAGCAATGCCGCGTTTTTAAGTTTGTTATCAGTGAAATCATGAACCGATTTTATATTTGCGTCGTTCACTATGTCGTACAATGTTTCCACAAAAGTTAATCGCGTCTGATGGTTCATGTCTTCAAGCCATTTCATGAGCATTTTATTTACAACAATGCTATGCTTTGAAACCGAATTGATATGAACCATATTTTTTCCTTGTATTTCCCATGAAAAAGGATCATGCTGCATAATACCGCTTTCCGAGCTTTTTACAACTTTATAATTCTTTACATATTCGAAAAGAAGTCCGACAACCGAACTTTCCGGAATATAGCAATCAATTTTCGCTTCAATAGCCTTGTACTGATCGCTTGTAATAATTTGTTTGCTAAACCCGGGCGCGTCATTGCTGTAAATTGTTTTGATGTGCTTTTGGATAGGCTCGTTACAGAAGGCGGAGGCGTAAACAGCGAGGTTTCCGCCTTTGGAATGTCCGCCGATATATATTTCTTCTTCAAGATATTTTGCCGCGTCATTCAAGTAATTCACCGCTTCAACCTGCGCCGGTATAGGATAATTCAAAATCATATTAAAATCTTCTTTCCAGCCGATGATTGCGGAGTCTGTTCCGCGGAATGAAATATACGGCGGAGTTTCCGGAGTAAGTATCGTGATAACGGCAAACTGCATTTCACGGCAAATATCAATTTTGTTTACATATCCCCGGAGCGTACAATCGCGGTAGCGCGGCGTTTCAGCAAGCCGCGTCAAAAAATCAGCCTGCCTATGTCCCAGAACAAATTCCCGCTCAATAGACGGGTCTTTTTTTATAAGTTCGATAAGGCGTTTAGCCGCTTCCGGCAATGAGACGGCTCCCGCGTCAAGCGTGTCGTTTACTATTCCATCAAACGGATAGTATGAGAACATAGAAAAAATAATATTGTCAACAACATTAAATGGATCCGCGCGAAAACCTAAATCGCCGCGCCAGTCAAGATAATCAAAAACATTGGCCATATAGTTTTAGTAATGTTTTTCGGCGTATTCAAGCCACCCGCCGGATTCGATTAGTTCGCGCTCAAAACCGGTAAGGGTAAATGGGATGGTTTTTTCTTTGCCGCCGCCGGAAAATGTCAGCAAGGATTTTTTTATATCGACCGAAAGCCGGGCGCCGTTACGCGAAAATTCTTTGAATAGTTCGTCAATGACTCCACCGTCCAGTTCTACCGCGAGCATACCGCAGTTGTACATATTCTGCCGGAATATGCGGGCGAAATTTTTCGCTATTACTATGTTGATGCCGTTCATCTCAAGCGCCCACGGCGCGTGTTCGCGCGATGAGCCGCAGCCGAAATTGCTAAGAGTTACAATCGCGCCTATTCCTTTTATGTCTTTTTTAGGGTCAAAATCCGCCAGTTTTAAGTCTTCAAGCAGATATGGGGCAAGCGCCTCTTTCGAATTTTCTGTAAGGTACTTTGCCGGGATAATCTCGTCTGTGTTTATGTCGCCGCGGTCTAAAAATAAAATGTTCCCGCCGAATGTTTTCATGTTAATATCATCCTTTTGTTTTAGCCGGCGCTCGTGATGCAGCCGCTCAACGCGGCTCTAGCGGCTGACGCGGGGCTCATAAGGTGCACCATGCCGCCTTTACCCATGCGTCCGTAAAAATTACGGTTTGTAGTCGAGGCGCAGACTTCGCCTTCCGCAAGCACCCCGTTAGACATACCCAGACAAGCGCCGCAAGTTGGGTTTGTAACGCAGAAACCGGCGTTCATAAAATCCTCGATAAGCCCTTCTTTTAGGGCTTGGCTGTATACAGCCGGAGTCGCCGGCGATACTATGGCTCGCACTTCGGCGGCGATTTTCTTGCCGCGGATGATACGCGCCGCTTCGCGCAAATCCTCGATGCGGCCGTTAGTGCACGACCCTATATAAATTTGATCTACTTTTACGCCGGACATTTCTTTTATTGTCTTGACTTGATCCGGCTTATACGCAAACGTAGTCAGCGGCTCAAGGTTTGAACAGTCAATCTCCACGATACTGGTGTAAACCGCGTCGCTGTCGCTGCGCCATTTGTTAAAACCGGTTTGAGCGGCGGCTTTATTGGAATAGCTTTTATCGCCGTCCGGACCGATGAACGGCCAAAGGTATTCCAGGGTAACGGAATCCGGCATACAAACGCCGCTTGTCGCGCCTGCTTCGACCGCCATATTGCACAGCGTCATGCGTCCTTCCATGCTCATATTTTCGATTACCGGACCGTGAAACTCTATAACCTGATCTGTCGCGCCGTTCACGCCGAGCTTTGCTATAATGGCAAGGATTATGTCTTTTGGAAACACTCCGTCTGGCAGCCTGCCGGTAAGATTTAGTTTGACGCTTTCAGGCTTCTTAAACGCGCATACGCCTTTTAATACGCCGGCTTCAAGGTCTGTTGTTCCGACACCCGCGGCAAAAGCGCCGAAGGCTCCGTGCGTACAGGTATGACTGTCGCCCATGATGATTGTATAGCCGGGCCGGACAAAGCCTTTTTCCGGGAAAATGGCGTGGCATACTCCGTTTCGCCCAATATCAAAAAAATCTTTTATGCCGTGCCGCCGCGCCCAGTTGCGCAGTATCTTTCCCTGCTCCGCCGTCTTCCCGTCTTTCGCGGGAGTAACATGGTCAATGACGGCTTTAATCTTATCCGGATCAAAAACTCTGTCGTGTCCGCGTGAAACTAGATCGCTTACCGCTATGGGCGTTGTTATCTCGTGACAAAACACAGCGTCTAGTTTTAGCGTCCATGTACCGGGCGCGGGTTTATCCACCAAATGCGCCTCAAAAATTTTTTCAGATAATGTATATCCCATGTCTAAATTATAAGCTCCGTATATAACATCATCAAGTGCTTCACGCGCCGCCTATGACAGGCGGCGTTATCGCAGGCGGGCGGCTTTGAAAAACATAAAGCTGCCGGGTACGCTTGTTATAGGATGCTGCATACTTGAAGTTAGTTTTGGGATTGTGCTGCTTAAATACTTTGCAAGCTCGTCGATGCTGATAATATTGTCTTTTATTAAATCCGCGCCCCCGTTCAAACCTTGTGTAAGCGCGTATGCGAATGCGCCGCGCTTGTTCTTGTCTGTAATTTGCGCGTTTTCTATTCCGCCGCAGGATGAGATAACGACAGCGTTGCCGCGTTGTATGTCTCGCACAAGATTATTATAATCAACTTGTGTATTTTGACTGCCGCCGGTTTCTTCTAGGTTGTATAAATCCATCAGTATTATTTTTTGGCAGGGTAAATCAAGCATGGAAAAAAGACTTGACTGTGAAATCGCTTTTGATGTATCTATAGTCCCGTCTTTTTTGTACGCCGCGTCTTTGGGTAAAAAATAAAACATTCCATCCGCGCCGGTAAAGCCGCGTCCGGCGATAAAAAAAACGGCGGTGTCCTGCGGCGACATCTGCTTAAAATAATTCAAACGGGCGCTGATATTTTTTTTAGTCGGAAGAACAGACATTCTATCGGCGATAAGAACGCTGTTCACCCTTTTATACAGTTTGCCCTGCTGCCGCCGGAACGTGTTTACAACATCGCGCGCGTCAAAAGGCGTCCATTCAATATTAGGGATTGAGGGGTCGTTATAATCGCCCACGCCTATAGAAAATACCCAAAGGTCGGGAAGCTCGCGCCGTTCATTCGCCGGCGCGTTGTTCCAGACAAGCTCCACGCTCTCTTTTCCTTCCGAATAGCGCGTCGAGGCGTAGGCTTCGATAAAGTTCCCGCCCGCGTTGAGCGTAACCGGAAAATTAAACTCCCGCGAGCCGTTGTCTATCGTTATTTCCCGCGTGGACTTACTTAGTTTACGGCTTGATGAAAACGCGCTGTTGTCATTCGAGGCGATCAACCTGCCGTTGAGCAAAACTTTTATACTCTCTAAAGGCTCGTTTTTATATGAAACCGAAAACGCGAACTGAGCCGAACGATCCACAGCCTGCTCGCCGTTCCACGGATTTGTGATGTAAAGCTCCGGCGGCGAAAAATCCTCGGCGCGGGTAAGAGACTCGGTACGCCTAAGCCCGCCGCCGTCAAAAACAGTCCGCCCCCTCCCTCCGCGGTATAAAAGAGAACGAAACTGTTCCAAATTATATGAGCGGTTGTCGTCTTCGCGCGTCTTCAGGATGATATTCTCCGCGCCTGCCGGAGAAGAGTTGTAAAATCCGGAGGGGCTTACACAGACCCACTCGCCGTCCGCGTACCGGCTGAACATCGCTTCCTCTGTTCCGTTTGCGGCCCAAAGATGAAGAACGCCGTCGCCTGAGCCGGCAAGCAGCCGCTTGCCGTCAGGACTATAGCTTACTGTGTGAACACTGCCTGAAAGCCCGCCGATTGTCCTAAGTTCGCGTCCTGTTTTTACATCCCATTCCTTGATGATGTAGTTCTCGTCGCCCGAAAGCGCCCGTGTTCCGTCAGGACTAAACGCCGCCGTCAAGACGCTGTTGTTGTGTCCGCGAAAAGTTAAAAGCTCCTTCCCTGTATCCACATTCCAGATTTTTACAGTCTCGTCGCCGGAAGCCGAGATAATACGCCGCCCGTCGGCGCTGTACGCTACAGAATTCACCGGTCCGCGGTGCCCGTTCAGAACGAGCAGGGGACTGCGCTTTGTCCGCGCGTCCCAGATTATCACGGAGCCGCCGGAAACGCCTGAAACCACAAAACGTCCGTCCGGGCTGTATGCGGCGCAACTCGCAGCGCCGTCTTCGACGGTCAGCGTGAACTGCGCTTTTCCAGTCTCAACGTCCCAAATCTTCAAACTTTTATCGTTGGAGGCGGAGACCGCGCGTTTTGCGTCGGGGCTAAAAGCGGCGGTGTTCACAGCGCCGGTATGCCCCGCCAAAGTTTGTTTTTCACCACCGGTCCGCGCGTCCCATATTTTTACCGTTTTGTCGGCTGAGGCGGACGCGATAAGGCCGCCGTCCGGACTGTACGCGGTCTGCCTTATATCGCCGGAATGTCCGCTCAATGTCAGAAGCTGCCGTCCGCCGTCCGCGTCCCACACCGTAATGAGTCCGCCGGCTCCGCCTGAAACAAAGCGAGCGCCGTCCGGACTCCATGCGGCGCTTTTGACGCTCAAATTTATGCCGCCAAAACTGAGTTGCTCCGCCCCGTCGTTTAAACGCCAGATTTTTAGAAAAGCGTCAAAAGAGCCGGACAGCAGCCGGCGGCTGTCCGGGCTAAAATCCAACGCGCTTACGGTCGCGGTATGACTGTGAAATGAACGGACGGGATCAAAAGATTCAGCGTCCCATGTTCTTATTACCGCGTCAGCCGTACCCGCCGCTATTTGTCCTCCGTCCGGGCTGTAGGCAAGGGCGTATACGGCTCCGCCTTCGGTATTTAAGCTGTGGAGTAAAAGTCCTGTCTGAGCGTCCCATACGTTGAGTACGCCGTCGTCCGAACCTGATACGACGGCGTCTCCGTCCGGGCTGTATGCCAATGCCCAGACTGCGGCGGTGTTGTCGCCGTAGCTGCCGGCGGTGAAACGGCGTATTTCTTTGCCGGTGGTCCCGTTCCACAGTTTTATTGAGCCGTCCGCCGAAGCGGAAACGATTTTCTCGCCGTCCGGGCTGTATAGAACGCAACGGACGGCGCTGTCATGGGCTGGTATGATGAGCAGCTCTTCGCCGCTTTGCGCGTCCCACACTCTGATTGTTCTATCGGCGGCCGCCGAAACTACGCGGCTTCCGTCCGGGCTGAAGCGAGCCTGCCATACCCAATTTGTATGTCCTTTCAAGGTGGATGTTTCTTTTCCTGTTTGAACATCCCAAATTTTAAGCTGTCCGTCGCCGGAAGCTGAAACGATGCGTCTTCCGTCCGGGCTGTATGCGATGGAGCTTACTATGCTTTCGTGTCCGTACAGAATTTTTACAAGCCGTCCGGTTGCCGCGCTCCATATTTTTACAGATTTGTCTGTGCCGCCGGAAGCCGTGCACCGTCCGTCGGGGCTGTACGCGGCTGCGTAAATTTCGCCGTCTATTCTTGGCGCTATTTCAACCGAGGCGTTTAGGGGCGAGCAGATGTATATAAACAGCCAGAAAATCCCAAATCTTTTTAACTGCAAATTGATCGAGCCTGTTCCAAAATCGGTTGTTTTGTAACAGGCTCTTGCAGTTTTTCGCCCTACGGGCTGCAAAGCTGCGGTTTTTATAGGTTGCTGGACAAGCTTTGCTTGTCTCCCCAAAAACTGAAGTTTTGGAACAGCCTCGATCATAAATTTTTTATGAAATAAGGCGGGCTTGAAACTGGTTTTGAAAAAAAACATCCTAAAACTAAATTCGGCTTATATCCGTGTTCAGTTAAAGTTTTTATTTATATGACGAACCTTGTGCAGAGCAGCAGGCTGTTAAACCCGCTTGCGAATAAAATTATCCGAAATCTAAATCCCCCCGCGTACACTCAGTTAAAATAATAAAATTCACTGATTTTTGCAAGGTATTGTCTGTACTCACAGCAATTCAAAGTATCAAAGTTTTTCTCCCCTCCTGAGAAGGACAAGATTGAATAGTTGTCCATAATCCTACATTTTTGTAGTTTTCATTGAAAAATTCCGTGTCCTAGACGAGTCT
>JAIRZA010000056.1 GCA_031267475.1 Spirochaetaceae bacterium
CTAGCTTTGTTTGATAATCGTCCCAAAGCGCCTTGATACGCTTCCATTCATCATTGGCTGCGTTGTAAATCGATAGTTCCTCGGTGTCCACAACAGGGTTTACCGTGGGTGGATCAAGGTCTTTGTGAATTGGGAACGATGTATAATCATCGTCTGTTAATTCACCGGGGGTCGCGGTTTCCCATCCGTTTTTGAAAGAAACAACGATGTCTTTTACCGGTGTTTTGTCGTCCAGACCCGGTTGGGTTGTTCCCGCCGCCGCCACCAGCGCGTCAGAGACGGCGTCGCCGCAGGAAGAGAGGGCTATGGCGGTGATTAGAGCCGCCAAGCCTAATTTTAGTTTATTCATAAACTACTCCTTGTAAAAAGATTACGGCGAGTGTAAAAACAGCCGCCGTGATGGATAATATACAGAATGCGCGGCATTTTGTATACATTCATCACAGCGGGATTCCACGCCCTTTGTTGCAGGGACTCGCGGTATGCTGCCGCGCAGCGGATGGCTCACCGCTGTGCGCGTGGCTCAACGCGGAGCGTTGAGCTCCGGAGTTTCGCTATGCGAAACTCCTAAAGCAAAATGCGTAGCATTTTGCTACGCTGGCGGGGCGGGGCGGGTGGGGGTACACATATTTTGTATAATCTGTTTTAGTTAAAATAGTGAGGCCATAATGCGTGATCTTCCTGAAATTTTTGACTCTTTTTCTGAAGCCCGAAGACAAGGCTTCCTTGCCATGAAATCCCTGAAAGAACAAGGATACAACGTAGCCGGGACATTTTGCTCCTATGTACCCGTGGAACTCTTCATAGCGGCGGACATCGTCTATGTAGGACTCTGCTCAACAAGCGAAGAAACCATCCCCGAAGCCGAAAAAACCCTGCCGCGCAACCTATGCCCCCTGATCAAAGCCAGCTACGGATTTGCCATCACCGGTAAATGCCCGTATATGTATTTTTCAGACATAGTAGTCGGCGAAACCACCTGCGACGGCAAAATCAAAATGTACGAATATTTAGGGAAAATAAAAGACACCCATGTAATGGAACTCCCACACACCCAAAATAAAGAAACCTCGCGCGCGCTTTGGCTAAACGAAATCCGCCTCCTCCAAAAAAAAATCGAAGAAAAATTCAACATAAAGATAGACGAAACAAAACTGCGGGAAGCCGTCAAGAAACGGAACAAAGAACGCGCCCTGCTCAAAAAGATGTACGAACTTTCAACCACGTCGCCCCCGCCCATGACAGGCCTCCAGCAATTACAAATCCTCTACGGCGCGCAATACAGATTCAGCCACGAAGAGAAAATCCATGAACTAGAAGAGACGATTGACAGAATTAAGAAAGAGTACGCGGAAGGAAGCCGCCCTGTTTCAAAAAAAGCCAAACGCATAGTCATTACAGGGTGTCCCATGGGCGGAGCTACAGAAAAAATAGTCCGAATCATCGAAGAATCGGGCGGAGTAGTCGCCGCCTACGAAAACTGCACCGGCGCAAAACAATATGACCGGCAAGTTGCCGAAACCGGCGACCCCTACGAGGCGCTCTGTGATTATTATTTAGCAATAGGTTGCAGCGTAATGAGCCCAAACCCGAACCGGCTGGAACTCTTAGGCCGGCTCTGCGAACAATTTTCAGCGGACGGAGTCATAGAAATGACACTCCAATCCTGCCACACCTACGCAGTCGAAACCCGCGCCGTTCAAGAATTCCTAAATAACCGGAACACCCCCTTCCTGTCGCTGGAGACCGATTATTCACCCGGCGATACAGCGCAGTTAAAAACCCGCATCGCCGCCTTTATCGAGACACTCCAGCACCGGCAGTGAAGCATGGGGCGTGATATTCAAGAAAAGCCATTTGCCGGCATCGATTGCGGCTCTTCTTTTTGCAAAGGAGCGCTGCTGCAAAACGGAAAAGCGGCAGCCTTCGCCCGGCGACCCACAGGCTGGAACATCGCGGAAAGCGGACGGCTCATTCTGGAAGAACTTTTGGCAAAAAGCGGAGGCGATGAATGTTGCGAAACACTAATTCTGGGCGCTACAGGATACGGGCGGGAAAAAATCGCTCACGCGGTCATGACCCTTACTGAAATCAGCGCCCACGCTATGGGGGCGGAATTTCTTTGCCCCGGTGTAAGAACGGTTATCGACATAGGCGGACAGGACAGCAAGGTAATCACCGTTGAGAAAGGGAGGGCGCGGAATTTTCAGATGAACGATAAATGCGCCGCTGGATCGGGGCGTTTTCTGGAAATGGTGGCAAGACGATTGGAACTGGACGCGGCGGCGCTGGAGGAACTTTTAGCCGCCGGCAAGGAAGCCGCGTTGAACAGCACCTGCGTAGTCTTCGCGGAATCCGAAATTACCGGACTGCTCGTCGAGGGAGTATCCCGCGAAGAGATAATAGGCGGCGTTGCGGCATCCATGTCCCGCCGCATCGCCACCCTTGCAGGCAGGGCGGGCGTTGTTTCACCGGCGGTTTTAACCGGCGGGCTTTCAGAGAGCGCCGGTATCCGCGAAAGGCTTTCCCGCGTCCTTGGAGTAGAGCTGCTTGCCGCGCCTTACGGTATATACGCCGGAGCGATAGGAGCGGCGCTGGCTGCAATGGAGCATGAACAATAAACCGGCGGCGCTCGCATCAAGCCGGCTTGATGTACCAAGCAAACTTGATGTATACAAGCGAACTTGATGTATCCAAGCAAACTTGATACATCAAGCGCGTTTACAGATTACCCGCCATAGCTTTCCGGCGTTTTTTCGCAATGGCTTCATCGAAAGATTCCTCTGTTACAAGCGCCAGCGCCTCTGTTGGACACACCCTAATACAAGAAGGCTTATCGGCCACGCCTCTGCAAAGATCGCACTTATTGGCTATCTTTTTTACGGAGCCGTCGCGGGCGGTTTCCCCCGTTTCCACGATTTCGACCGCGCCGAAAGGACACGCGATAACGCAGTTTTTACAGCCGATACACTTCTTTGTGTCTATTAGCACAACATCGTCTTTAATGCTGATAGCGCCGGAAGTACAGGCCTGTTTGCAAGCCGCGTTCTCGCAGTGGCGGCACTGCACCGGAGCGCTTATTGTAGCGGTCTTTACCATGAACAGCCGCGGGTTAAACGTATAGCTGTCGGGGTCAATCTCGAAAATGCGCTTGCCTTCATGAGCCACAACGCAAGCTATCATACACGTCCTGCATCCGATACAGCGCAGCGGAGTCGCTTTTACAAACTGATTCATGCCGGCAGCCCTTCCTTCGTGATGCGCATACGATTCCGTATATCCGTGTACCGGCGGGCGACTTCTTCCTCCGCCCACTTTTGGTCAGGGATTTTTTCTATACGAGCGGCGCAATACTTATATTCGGGCGTTTTGCTCGACGGGTCAAGGGCGGAGATTGTAAGCTCGTTGCAAGCCCCAATCCACCATTGGTAAGTCATATAAACAGCGCCCGTCTTTACGCGCTCCGTCGGTTTGGCGCGTGTGAAGGCAAAGCCTCGTTTTGAAACTATCTTTACGATGTCGCCCTGCTTTACCCCAAGCTGTCCGGCTTGTTCGGGCGACATCTCCACCCAGCCCGGCTCGTCCTCAAGGTTGCGGAGCAAACGACAGTTGCCGGTCATTGTGCGCACCGAATAATGCCCCACTTCGCGCACTGTGCAGAGGGTCAACGGGTATTCGGTATTTTCGACTTCTACCGGAGGATGGTAGGGCGAAGTCTTTAAGATGCCTATGCCGTCCGGCGTCGCAAAATGGCCGCCCGCGTGAAGGAACATAGTTCCCTTGTCTTCCATGCCCTTGTCCCAGCACGGCCACTGTATGCTGCCTAGTTTTTCCAGCTTTTCGTAAGTAGCGCCCGTGAATTTTGGACAGAGGTCTATCAGTTCGTTCCAGATTTCTTCCGTGTTGTTGTAATGCATCTTGTACCCCATCGCTGTCGCAATGAGGCAGGTGATTTCCCAATCGGTTTTGATGTTGCCCGCGGGCTCCAAAACCTTGCGGATTCGCTGGAAGCCGCGGTCGGAGCTTGTGTAAACGCCGTCATGCTCGCCCCAGGCGGTAGCCGGCAGTATCGCGTCCGCGTGTTCGCACGTTTTGTTCCAGAAAATGTCTTGAACCACGACAAAATCTATCATATCAAGCGATTCGCGGATCTCGTCCAAATCGGGGTCTGACTGGCAGGGATCCTCTCCGGTTATGTAGTAGGCGTGAATTCGTTTTGCGGGGTCGCTTTCGTGCTGCACCAATTCCGGCACACGGGTAAGCTGAATTCCCGCGACTCCGCTCAATTTTACGCCCCAGGCCTTTTCAAACTTAGCCTGAATTGCCGGATTGGCGACATCTTGATAGCCCGGATACACGTTGGGCAGGTCGCCCATGTCGCAGGTGCCCTGCACATTGTTTTGACCGCGCACAGGGCCTGTCCCGCAGGCGTAATGCCCAAAGTTGCCGGTGAGCATGGCCAAACTGCAACAACACTTAACAGTCTCGACTCCTTGCGAAAATTGGGTAACGCCCATGCCCCACAAAATGACCGAGTGTTTGGAGCTTGCGTACTTCCGCGCCGTAAACCTGATGTCCTCGGCGGAAAGCCCCGTAATGCCCGACGAATATTCCGGCGTATAGTCTTTGACAATAGCCCAGAAATCGTCAAAACCCTTTGTATGCGCTTTTACGAACTCTTTATCCATCAGTCCTTCGCTGATTATCACATTCGCGAGCGCGTTCACGAGCGCTACGTTCGCGCCGCCTTTGAGCTGCAAGTGCAGGTCGGAGATACGGGCGGTTTCCGTGATGCGCGGATCGGCGCAAATGATGTAGCAGCCCTTCTCTTTCGCCCGCACGATGCGCCGCGCTACAATCGGGTGCGATGTCGCGGCGTTGTAACCGATGTTGAAGATAACCTCGGCGTCCTCGATTTCGGGGATGGAAAGCGACATCGCGCCCTCTCCTATCGTCTGCATGGAGCCCGCGACAGACGCGGCGTGGCAGATGCGGGCGCAGTGGTCAATGTTGTTGGTTCCCATTACAGCCCGGGCGAATTTCTGTGTTATGTAGCCGGCCTCGTTGCCCGGCCCGCGCGCCGAAGCCGCTGCCAAGAATGAATTCGGCCCCCATTTTTCCTTGACTTTCTTGAAATTGTCCGCCACGAATTTGACGGCTTCATCCCAACTGACAATTTCTAGGGGTGAATTTTTGCCGCCTTTGCGAATCATGGGCTCCCGCAGCCGTTTGGTAAGTATTTGCGGGTCGTTGAGATAGTCCCATCCGTACCAGCCCTTCAAACAAGCCTTGCTGTCGTTTGTTCTGCCCGGTACCGGATGAATATCTAGTATCTTATTCGCCTCTTTATCAACGGTGAACAAGAGCTGGCACCCCGCGCCGCAGTAACAACAGGTTGTCTTTATTTCTACTGACATCAGCTTCTCCTCCTGAACGATTTACAGCTCGAATTTTAAGTAAATCCGGGTGTTTCCAAAATCCTGCATTTTGGAAACGCGGATTACGGAAC
>JAIRZA010000106.1 GCA_031267475.1 Spirochaetaceae bacterium
TATCCGGCTTGACGATTGGAACGACTGGACTTAAACTTAAAAAAGGCAGGGGTGTATTTGAAAGACAGCGTAACAATAGTGCTGGATAACGGTGAGTTGGTTTCCGCCGTTTGCGGTCCTAACGATGGTAATTTGAAGGTCCTTGAGCGCGTTCTTGGCGGAAAGCTCGCGGTGCGCGGGAACGAGGTGCGCATGGAAGGACTCAATGACACTGACGCGGAGCGCTTTCGCGCTGTAATGGACAACCTTATCAGCGCGGCGCGTCTTGGCGAACTGCCGTCGCCGGAATTTGTGCAGGCGCTTGCCGGTGTCGCGGAATCTGAGCGCGGCGAGGCGGTACATCACGCGGAGGCGATACGTTCAGGTTGTATAAGCATACCGCGCGGTTTTGGCAAAGTTTTTCCGCGCAGCGCTAATCAAGCCGCCTATGTGCGGGGAATGCGCGAGGCGGATGTTTGCTTTTGCGCGGGGCCGGCGGGTACGGGTAAAACCTATCTTGCTATTGCTAACGCGCTTTCTCTTGTGCTGTCTAAAAAGATACGCAAGCTGGTGATGACACGTCCGGTTGTGGAAGCCGGCGAGAACTTAGGTTTTCTGCCCGGCGATCTTGCCCAGAAAATAAGCCCGTACCTGCGCCCGCTTTATGACGCGATGGAGGCGCTTATCCCGTATGAAATTATACGCCGTATGGAAGAAAACCGCGTCATTGAAATCGCGCCGCTTGCATATATGCGCGGACGCAGCTTGAACGATGCGTTCATTATCCTTGACGAGGCCCAAAACACGACGAAAGAACAGATGAAAATGTTCCTTACGCGGCTTGGACATGGTTCACAGGCGGTAATCGCGGGCGATGTTACTCAAGTTGATCTTCCAAAACGTGTCGATTCGGGGCTTTTACACGCGCTTTCAATCCTTAAAAATGTTGAAGGCATTCATTTTTCTTATCTTAATACCACAGATGTGGTCAGAAATCCGCTTATCAAAAAGATAATACAGGCGTATGATTATGAAAAAAAACAATAGCCGCGAAGATCAAAAAAATCTGGTGTCGTCTGCTATAGACGCGGTAAAATCAACTGGTTTTTCAAAGAAGCAGGCGGCGGCGACGGTAATTTCATTTGTTATCTCCGCCGCTCTTTTTCTTTCCGGCAAGAATTCAGAGCCGAATATATTCTTTGGCCGTTCTGCTCAGTTTTTGCTGTTCTTTATATTTTTTATATTTTTTGCCGGACGCCGCTTTGCGGGAATGTTGGGACGCCGCCGCACAGAACCAGAGGTTGTGCTGCTGTCAATTCTTAGCGCCTGCTATTTTATAGCTGTTTTTTTTGTCAGAAATACAAAAATGTTCGACGGCTATATGCCTGTTTCGATAATCCTGCCAACGGCGCTTGTGGTGATGCTGGTTTCCATATCGATAGACGCTCGTCTGGGTATGATAATAGCGCTGATTCTTCCGTTGGGCGCTTTTTTGTCCGGTTGTATAAACGCTCAGTCGTACATTGTCGCCATAGCTTCCGGCGCTTCGAGCGCCTTGTTGCTGCGCCGGGCGCGGCGGCGCATGGATATGGTAAAAGCCGGTGTTGTCATTGGTGTTGTAAATGTAATCTCGGCTGCTTCCGTTCTGCTTATTCAAAATTGTCCGTTTCAGTTTTATTTGTACATTTTATTTTGGGCCGCGGTAAACGGCGTGGCTTCAGGGATGTTGGTGCTTGGATTTCTGCCTGTCATAGAAAACGCGCTGCATCTGGCGACGACTTTCAGGCTCATAGAATTGCTTGATACGGGAACGCCGGTTTTAAGGCGCTTGGAAAGTTCCGCGCCGGGAACATACAGCCATTCCATGATGGTCGCCAATCTTGCCGAGGCTGCTTGTAACGAGATTGGCGGCAACGCGCTGCTTGCGCGAGTGGGCGCTTATTATCATGATATAGGAAAAATAGACCATCCTGAATATTTTGTAGAAAATCAAAAACTGTACAACAAGCATAATGAGTTAAATCCGCGTCTTTCGGCAACGATTATCCGCAGCCATGTGAAGCTCGGCATAGAAAAAGGAAGGGCTATGGGGCTGCCGAATGATGTGATAAGCATAATAGCCGAACATCACGGTAATTCGCTAATCAAATGGTTTTATAGCGCGGCTCTTAAAAAAGAAGGGAATGTAAATATGGAGGATTTTTGCTACCCGGGAAATCCGCCGCGTTCCCGCGAATCCGCCGTAGTGATGCTGGCCGATGTTACGGAGGCCGCGACACGCACGTTGGAAAAGCCTACGGTGGCGCGTCTTGAAAAATTTATCGGCGATCTGTTTTCAGATAAATACGCAACCGGACAACTTTCCGAATCCGCCCTGACTTTCCGCGATATGGAGACAATAAAGTCAAGTTTTGTCCGTGTGCTTGTTGGTTTTTATCATTCCCGTATCGAGTATCCCAAAGTTTCAAAGATAGATACGCCGCCCGCCTCGCCGTCTTCCCCGCCGCCCGCTAGTGATCAATAACGCATACGCAAAGACGCCGGATTTGTTGAACAAGGCTTGTTAAGCGAGAGTCTTTCCGCTAATACGCCTTCCCGTTTTTTGCGGGGGGGGGGGGGGCTAACGGTTGTTTATCTTTATGTATTTCTGATGTTTTTGCACACATTTGTACGCGGGGCGGAATATGCGTCCGCCCGCGATGATTTCTTCAAGGCGGTGCGCGCACCAGCCGGCTAAACGGCTTACGGCGAACAGCGGTGTATATAATTCAGTTGGAATATCGAGCATTTTGTAAACAAACCCGGAATATAAATCGACATTCGCGCAAATATCTTTTTTTGAGCCGCGCACTTCGTTGATGAGCGCGGGGCCTATCTTTTCGATCATGCGGTACAATTCAAATTCTTCTACCGCGTTTTTTTCGACCGCAAGCTCCGCCGCTTTTTCACGCAGCATTATGGCGCGTGGATCGGACAGGGTGTAAACGGCGTGTCCTAATCCATATATGATTCCTGATTTATCATAGGCTTGGCGTTTTAATATTTTAATGAGATACGCGCGCAGCTCTTGTTCGTTGTCTAAATGTTTTACATTGTGTTTAATCGCCTCGATCATGCCGACAACTTTACAGTTCGCGCCGCCGTGCTTCGCGCCTTTAAGAGACGCGAGGCCGGCGCTTATGGCTGAGTAAGTGTCTGTGGCTGCCGATGTTACAAGGTGCACCGCGAATGTTGAATTGTTGCCCCCGCCGTGTTCGGCGTGCAAAATGAGGGCAAGGTCGAGTATTTCGGCTTCAAAACGGCTGAACTGCTGGTCGCGGCGCATAAGTGAAAGTATTGTTTCCGCGGTGCTGTATTCGGTATTAAGCTGATGTATTATTAAGCTTGATTTATTGAAATAATGCCGCTTAGAGCGGTAGGCGTATGCCATAATAGTTGGAAAACGCGCGATTAATTCAATGCATTGACGCAGTGTATTCCCAATCGAATAGTTTTCAGGCTCGTGGTCATACGAATACAGGGCTAAAACCGAGCGTGAAAGCATATTCATTATATCGCGCGAAGGCATTCGCATTATCGCGTCTTCCGCAAAACCCGGCGGCAGCATACGGTTTTCACTAATCAATTTAGAGAAGCGCGTGAGTTTATCCGCATTAGGCAAGTCGCCAAAAAGCAACAGATATATAATTTCTTCAAATCCAAAACGTTTTTCGGAAAAGGCGTTGACGACAATATCTTCAACGTCAATTCCACGATAAAAGAGTTTTCCGGGGACGGCTTGCTTTTCGTTCTCGCTTATCATATATCCGTGTACTTCGCCAATTCGAGTGAGGCCTACAAGCACTCCTGAATTATTACTGTTTCGCAAACCTTGCTTCACGTCATATTTACTGTACAAAGATGCGTCAATATGATAAGTGTCGACCAATCCTTGTACATAATCGCTGACTATATTCATAATATGTTACTATATATGAATGTGAAAAAAAATAATAGGGTTGAGTTGTAAACGTGAATTAGGGTGGTGTTGGGTTGCTTATATTCGAATAAATCAGCGTTGCTTTGGGTTAATAAAAGCGCTCGTAAGGTGTATAGGTGGAGGTGAAACTTTCGCTTCCAATGCTGAGCGGCCGCGGTTCTTCGAAAATAATGTCTTCGGCTTTCCATTTGCCTTCTTCGCTGCGGATGTATATTTCGCCGGATAATTCATTTTCGGCGCCCATAAAACGAAATAAAAAAGAAACGCTGCCGTCAGTTTCATCACGCCCCCCGCCTAATCGAACTTTGCGCGGTGTTACTTCGCCGAGTTTTTTTATCGCTTCGTCTAATAAATCCGGGCTGAAATTCTGAAGCGAGTCGGTCTCTTTGTTCATCCGCATCAAATCACGTAAAATATTTCGCGCGTAATTGTTCGCGGCTAAAGATGCTTCGCCGCTGCCGAGTTGTCCGATAACGGCGTCAATTGGATATATTAGTGTTTTTTCACGGCTTGGTCTTATTAGGATTTCGGGTATTACTCCGCTGAAAGAAGGTTCTTCATTTTCTTGTGAAAAGCACGTCGCTTCTATTAAGAAAAGTAAAAAAAACAGAAAAAATGTGTGTCCAAAGGTATTGGGTATGGAGGGGTGTTTTTTTGGATGTGTGGAACTCCGGGGATTTGCTGGTTCAAAATTAGTCAAAGATGGTTTTCGCCCGATTGTGTTTTGATGTTGGTGTGTTTTCGGCATTATTTATTCGCCGATGATTTTTATGAGTACTCGTTTTCGCCGTTTCCCGTCAAACTCGCCGTAAAATATTTGTTCCCATGTTCCAAAGTGGAGTTTGCCTTCTGTAATGGCGACGATGGTCTCTCGTCCCATTATCTGGCGTTTTAGGTGGGCGTCGGCGTTGTCTTCTCCGTAATTGTGCCGGTACGAGGATACTGGCTCGTGCGGCGCGAGTTTTTCGAGCCATTTGTCAAAATCATGGTGTAGTCCTGATTCATCATCGTTTATAAAGACGCTGGATGTTATGTGCATGGAGTTTACAAGGCAGAGTCCTTCCTGTACGCCGGATTCTTTGAGCGCTGTTTCGACATCGCGGGTGATGTTGATGAACTCTCGTTCTCTATCCGTGTTAAACCATAGCTCTTTTGTGTATGTCTTCATAAAGCATATCATGGCAAAAAAATCA
>JAIRZA010000129.1 GCA_031267475.1 Spirochaetaceae bacterium
CGCGTCATGATGACGACAAAACTGCGGTTTTTATAGGTTGCTGGACAAGCTTTGCTTGTCTCCCCAAAAACTGAAGTTTTGGAACAGCCTCAATTAAAAGCGGCGCTTCTTCAAGCCGGAAAATTGCAAAAAAATACATTAAAACTATGGTGATTTACGCATATTCGAATAAATCAGCGCCGCAATAGCGTTGTTTTAAAAGAAAAAGCCCGTTTCTTCCGATAATAGAGTTGTCCGGGTCATCAAGTTTGCAAGACTTGTATGTTTCCCCGAAAGTCGGCGGACAACGAACTGTTGTTGAACAAATCCAATGTAGAAAAGGAGGCTTTATGAAGAATATACCAGCGCATAAATGCTTTTTAACAAGTGGTTTATTATATGTATTTGTCTTTTTAACATCCGCCGTCGCCGGCAGCGCGCTAAACTTCAGAGTACAGACAACAGAGCCTTACACAATGGTAGAACGCTCTGACTTTTCACGCTATGACAATGGAAAATACATTGGACACGTATACCGCGAGGTACGCGCCGCCATCAATCCCTCCGGTACAGACGGCAAGGGCTCTACACAGTACAAAGGCAGCTTCATTGTGATGGAAGAGACGCTCCGTGATATGAGGCAAAACGCGCGCCCTGTGAATGCCGTAGTGCCGGTAAATTTCACGCTGAACTCGCAGGGAGGAATGCGCATAGAGAACGATAAAGGCTTTCCCGCTCTCCGCAGTTTCCCATTTTACACGCAAGCCGGCATAACGGCGGGCGATACATGGAAAGCCGCCGGACAACGCGCCGTTGACCCGCTTAACGAGGGTAAAACGTTGATAGCCCCGTTTACCGCTGTTTACGAGTATAAGGGCGTTGAAGATTACAAAGGCGTCCCGGTACACCGGATAGAAGCAAGCTACAGGTCTGACGCTGATTTCTCCGGGGCGGCTCCGGTAACGGATAATACGGATGCCGGCAGCTCCCGTTTAAGCAAATTAGCGGGAAAGCATGATGTTACGATACTAATAGCGGTGGAAAACGGCATTATGCTGCTTTCACGCGACAGCCTTGATGAAACGTTTTCGTGGAACGATGGAAAAACGGTGCGTTTTAAGGGTTTTACGCTGTGTTTCGCGCAAGGTATAGTTCCGCTTGACGGCGGTAAAATCAAAAAAGAGATAGAAAGCACACCCGGAATAGAGCTTGAGCCGGTTGACGCGGGGCTGCGTCTATCAATACGCGATTTGCAGTTTGCCAGCGATTCATCCGAGTTGCTCCCCAGCGAGGCGGCGCGGCTTGACCTCATAGCCGAATCTCTCGCCGGAATAGAGGGCAGGACATTTTTAGTAGAAGGACACACCGCTGCGATAGGCAGACCGGAATCAGAGATGCGCTTGTCCGAGGAGCGGGCGAAACGTATAGTTGACGAGCTTGCCGCCCGCGGCATACCGGCGGGACGGTTCATTTACAAAGGCTGGGGCGGCACAAAACCTGTGGGCGGCAACGATACGGACGCCGGACGCAAACTTAACCGTCGTGTTGAAATCACCATACTGGATTAACGCGGCGCATGATTGAATCGGATAGGATTACAGGTTATAATTGAAACATGAGTGAAAAAGCTCGCCAATTGGCGCGGCATTGGGCTGACGAAACCGCGCAAAAAATAATCCGCGAAAAGGGTGAAAAAGATGTTTATACCTGCGCGTCCGGCATTACGCCGTCGGGAACGGTTCACATCGGCAATTTCCGCGAGATTATTTCCGTAGATCTTGTGGCGCGGGCTTTAAGGGACGCCGGAAAGCGTACCCGGTTTATTTATTCTTGGGATGATTACGATGTGTTCCGTAAAGTGCCCGCGAATATGCCCAAACAGGACGAGCTTGAAAAATACCTGCGCTTCCCGATAACTATGGTTCCCGACCCGTGGGAGCGTGATTCAAGTTATGCCCGCCACCACGAGGTTGATGTGGAAAAAGCGCTGCCCGGTGTTGGAATATCTCCTGAGTATCTATATCAAACTGAGCGGTATCGCGCTTCGCTTTATGCAAAGGGAATCAAAAGCGCCCTGGAAAAACGTTCTGAATTAAAGGCGATACTAGATAAATTCCGCGACGACCAGCATAAAATTCAGGGCGAATGGTGGCCGGTAAGCATATTTTGTGATGAATGTCAGCGCGATGACACGGATATTGACAAATGGGACGGCGAATGGCAGCTTGAATATCATTGTAATCTATGCGGGCATCATGCGACAACGGATTTAAGGACGGCAAAAGGCGTAAAGTTAGGCTGGAGGATAGACTGGCCGATGCGCTGGGCTTACGAAAAAGTCGATTTTGAGCCTGCCGGCAAGGATCACCACAGTCAAGGCGGCTCGTTTGATACCAGCAGGCTTGTTTGTAAAGCTGTGTATGATTTTGACGCGCCGGTAACATTCCGCTACGACTTTATTGGAGTCAAGGGCGCGGCTGGAAAGATGTCCAGTTCCAAGGGCAAAGTGATAGACCTTCCAACATTGTTGCGGATATACACACCTGAGGTTGTGCGCTATATGTTTGCCGGAACAAGACCAAACACCGAGTTTACTATATCATTTGACCTTGATGTAATAAAAATATACGAGGATTATGATCGCACGGAGCGTATTGCATGGAAGATAGAGCCGGCGAAGAACGAGGATGTCTA
>JAIRZA010000133.1 GCA_031267475.1 Spirochaetaceae bacterium
AGCTTATCCCGTTTGGATTGACAGCTCTTTTGTTGATATTTGTGAAAGGGACGGCCAGTACAAAAAGACCGCCCGCATAGCCGGAACCGGCGTATGCGGACGCATTGGCGGAACCGGCGTATGCGGACGCATCGTCCGAACCGGCGCGCGCGGGAAACAGCGTTTCGATGGATGATCCAAAAGCTCCGTAATCCCGCATCAGTTTTTGTTCACGAAAGTCTATATTTTTTTCTCTGAGTATGCGGACAATCTCGTCATGCGCCTGAGTCTCCGCAAGCCGTATATCAGCGGTTTGAGACTGAGCCTGCGCCGCGGAAAACACGCTCAGCAATAAAAAAAGCAAGAAAATTTTCAAGAGGTAAACCCAACGGCGGATTATTGGACCTGTTCAACAAACCGGTTGGCGGTTGAGCAAGTCGCGCAAAAACGCCCGGTGTTTAACGCCATGCGTTTTGCGGTTTGAAGCGCTTGTTGTTCAAAACTGAAAATTTTGAACAACTTCATTAATATTCCGCTAACTTATTCAGACTGGCTTGTATCCATATCGCGGTTTCATCGGGGTAGATTTGTTGCAGCTTTAAGAAAGTAGAAAGCGCCATACGCATATCGCCGATGAAATACCAGCATTGGGCTAAGTAGAAGCGGGCGCGTTCCGCCGCCGTGTTGTTCACTGCGTCAACAATGAATTCGGTTAAACGGTCTCGCGCCGCCGGCCAATCGCGCCACATGAACGGCCCTTGAATGATCTGCGCAAGCCGTTGATCGTCAATGTCGCTTGAAATTTGCATATCGCGGTTAAAAACTCGCGGCTCGCGCAGAATCTGTGTATTCTCAGACTGATACGAGTAAGGACGGTACGACTGGTATGCATCCGTAGTGTTTGAATTTTGGCTAGGTCTAACATAGATGTTCCCGGATGCGTCTCTGTTGGGGGCGGAGTACGCGCCGGCGGTACCGGCCGCGGTGTTATTGTTAGGAACAGCGGCGGGAGCGGCGGCGCCTGCCGCCGGAATGGTGTTTACGGCAGGATTGCTGGTATAGGTTTCCGCGGGAGGCGTTTGATTCGATGAAACTTCGGACGGTATGAATGTCGCGTTGCCGCCCGGGATGATTTCCCCGCGGCCGGTTCTTATATCATCTTCGTACAAAATCGCGTAATAGTAGGGAACGCCCGGAGTCACGTAGTCCATATACGGGGAGCGTATATTCAAGGCGACTACTGTAGAAGTGAGCAGGTCCGAAAAACTGCGCAACGGCTGAATATTACGGTAAAGTATCGCGCTTTTTGACGTATCGGCGGCGTTGAATTTGATTTCTATGCCTTTGCCGATAGGCACCGCGGTGATACCGCTTATGCTTCCTCTTGCTGGAGTCTGTATAATACCGTTAAACGGAGGCGGGTAAGACTGCGGCCTCGCGTTTCCATAGGCTTGCTGATAAGGTTCCGGGGTAACTTGCGTCCCGCTGGAAGAAACTGGTCCGTATCTGTCTCTTTCGCTGTTTATGTCAACATCTACAATATTGTTAAATGGAAGAGGCAGGCTGTATTTTTGAAGTTCTTGGTCGCTTGCGACAACGAAATAGTACCAAATACCATCCGCCGGCACGTTATCCGTATAAATCTGAGCGCCGTAAGCTACTTCGGCGGTTTGTCCTACGGTTTCTTCACCGGTATTTCGATAAGGCTGCACAGAGCGGTAAATATATACCGGTCCTTTTACACTTTCTGAGTCCGCCCACGAAAGCCGCACTTGCCGTCCGTTTATATCGGCGCGCAGGCCGGAAACAAAAGGAGCAAATATCACGCTTTTCGTCTGAGTAAAAGCGGTGTTCAACGCTAAAAAGAGCGCAAGCAGTAAAAAACAAACGCGCTTCATGAAAGCACTATACGTTAAAACCGCAAAAAAGTCTAGGGCGGGGAAGCGTGTTCAGCTCACGAAGTTTCGCATAGCGAAACTCCAACCTTTTCGACGAGGGGGCGCGGAGTTTGCGCCCGCCAGCGGGTTTCATATCCGCTACGCGGCGGCGTCCCGCGAGTCGTCTTCACTTTGCGTCTTCGCTCCGATAAAAGCGATTGGCATACGCGCCCGCCAGCGGGCTTCCATCCGCTACGCGGTAGTATCCCCTCAGTCACTGAAACTTTGACGAGGGGGCGTGGAGTTTCGCCATGCGAAACTCCCTAAGCAAGCGCATAGCGCTTGCGACAGAGTCCCGCTATGGTTTACCGTTTACACAAAAATTGTTACAAGTTCATGCTCAGCAAAATCTCAACATTGTCCGCAAAGTCGCGCTTAACACGATTAAAGTTTATAAAACCGAAACGGCGTCCAAACGTCCTATTTCTAAAGTTATGCTTGATTGTCTGCTTGAACATAGGAGTATCCTATCCGTCTTGAATATCAATGAAAATTGATTTCCGCGGCCGGCGGGCTTTACACGATAATTTTATTCAAGTAAATTTACAGACACGCATGATAGTGTGCGAATCATGGAATATCAGGAGTTACAATGAAAGACATCATAAATTTTCTGGCGGAGTGCAAACAATTCTTTTTAGCCACAAACGACAACGGACAGCCCCGAGTCCGGCCCATGGGCATTGGCTTTGAATACAAAGGCAAACTATGTTTTTGCACAAGCAACAAAAAGAAAATGTTTACCCAGATGAAAGCCAACCCCAAAATAGAAATTTGCGCGTCAAATGGAAATAAATGGCTGCGAGTCGCAGGAGAAGCCGCCTTTAACACAGAGAAAGAAGCGAAAGAAAAAGCATTTGAGGCAGCCCCGATGCTAAAAAACCTATACAAACTCGACGACGGCGTATTCGAGATATTTTATTTTAAAAACGCAGTCGCAGTATTCAACGACATGGCCGGAAACACAAAAGAGATAACTTTGTAATGTGTGTTGTTGTGGTGGTAGTGTGTGTGTGTGTGTGGGGGGGGGGGGGGGGGTCTTTTAACACAATTTACCAGCCATGACGCCGCGTTGTCCATCAGATTTAGGAGTATAGATATATGAACACCATCGTAAAGAAAATATTTATTGCCGTCATCCTTCTGTCGCTGACTGTAACAGGCTTTACAGATGAAAATGATTTTATAGAAATGCACAGCCTAATAAAAGATGGATTAAACAAAAATTATGAATTGATAAACGAAAAAGCCCAGTTGTTAAATCTATACGAAAAATTATTTTTATTTGACATTCACAAGAAAGATATAGGCATACCCCTTGCCGCGAATATCCTAGCAGGATTCGGACTAGGCTCCTACATCCAAGGCGACATAGTAAGCGGCACCATACAATTATCAGGACACATATTAGGACTAGCCGCAATGGTCGCGTCAGTATACTCAACAGTATACGCATATCCGGTTAACATATATTCCAGCTATTATTTGTCCAACGCCGGCGCCATGATATTTTGCGCGTCCCGGCTGTACGGCTGTGTAAGCCCGTTTATTTATATGAATACATATAATAAAAAACTAAAAGCGGCTTTGCAATATTACTCCATATCGTACAACGTATTCCCGTCAATTGACGAAGAAGGCGGCGGAAAAATCACGGCAATGCTGTCAATAAAATTGTAAGACCTATTCAACAACCCGAACGGTTGTTGAATAGGTCCGTTAAAACAACCCGCCAGCCAAAAAGCCTTTAGCGTTTTTTGGCTGGCGGCTGACTGGCTGGGGGGGGGGGGGGTCAACTACCAGCTTGTTTACGTGTTAAAAAAGTAAAAAGATTCATAAGCACCCAAATAACACATAGAATAAAACCCGTAGTAAGCGTAATAAAAGTTCCGTAAGAGAATAAGGATATAAAAACCATTCCAACAGAACCCGTACCAAAAGAGCCGGTAATCAAATCAAAAATTAACCTTCCTAGCACAGAACCAATAAGCGCAACAATAAGAATCACCCTGCTAAATTTAATAAAATGTTCCATAACACATCTCCTAAAAATACAAAACAGAACGATAATACCCCGCTCCATGCGAGGCATCGTCATTGCTTTTACCGTCAACCGCCGCCGTCCGTCTTTGGTTTACGGTACTCAACAATTGCCGCTGCTATAACAGCGGCAATCTCAGAAGGCGCATCCTCGTTTTTAGCGGCGAGCGCCGTCGCTTTTAGCGCCGCCGCATTTTGCGGCGCCGTATCTTTATCCAAGCCTAGCCTATGTATCAAACGCCCCGCTAAGTTGATAGAAATAATCAGAAGCCACAAAAACGCAAAGACAATAGTCATTCCAAGCGCCGTCAGAATAGCGCTTTGCTTCATCATCTCCAGAATAGTCATTTTGAACCTCCCGCCTTACATAACATAGCGTAAGCCTTTTTAGGATTTTCCGCCTCGCCTATATACGACAGCGCCCCATATTTTACAAACGATAAAATTCGGCTTAAAACGTGCAAATGTTGTTCACGCGCGTCGTCCCCAAGTAAAAGCATGAACACAAGATGAACAGGCTTGTTATCGTTAGCTTCGTAGTCAATCCCTTTGCGGGAGAAACCCATCGCGCCTATTATCCCGCTAAAACCGTGAAAATACCCGTGGGGAATCGCCACACCATGCGCGATAGAAGTAGGCATTTTAGCTTCGCGGCTGATTATAGCGTTAAGCATTTCTTCTTTGCTCAATTCCGGTTTTACGGAAGATATTTGCGCTATCAATTCCTCAAATACCGCGTTTTTGTCCGCGCCCTTAAGATCCAGCGTTATCAGCCTTTCATCAAAAATATCAGATAGAAGCATTTTCATTTCCAGCGCCAAGGACACGGCCGAGTTTTTCGTTTTTTGCGCGATTTGCCCTGTCGGTAAAATACAATTCAACCGGCACAACCGCTATACCGATGACACCGCATATCCCCATGGCGATAACCATCGTTTTTTGAAGCAAGTCAGCAGCAAGAGCGCTCGACTGCCGCTCAATCCCTAAAATAATACTTACAATTACCGCCGCCACAATGACGATTAAAAAAAATTTCCAAAACACCGGCCATATTTTATCCATACAAACACTCCTTCATAGTTGCGTGATTTTACCGCGGATAAACTTCCAACGGCTGTCCAAAGCTCCACTTTGAACAGTTCGAAAACCACACGATATTTACTTGCGCCGGACTAAAGTCCGCAACAACCAATTAAGCTGTTAAACAAGCCCATACATTACGCATGAAACAAAACGAGAAAATTAAAAAAAACATGAAATTAGGAAAGGGCGGGGGTATCAAATTCGAAGTTTCAAATAAATAAGATTTCTTATGTTAAGAGGATATAATTGAATATCCCCGGCAAGATGTGATTTAGAAAAAGCCAGTATGATGATATTACATATTCCCAGAATAATAAAAAGACGTACCGAGACCAGGCGTATTGGCGAAAATGAGTTATTAACATTATTTTGACCGATTTTGGGGATAACAGCCAGACAATCAACCGTTGCGCCGGGAGAAACATAATAAGCATCGCCCGCCGCAGCGCCAATAATTTCAAGTTTGAATGAATAGGCAGTCTCTGCTGTCGCGGATAAAAAAACCGCTAAAGCAGCCGCGATGATATGTATCGTTAATAAAATACGCGGCTTTGTCCGCACAAGCCTATTCATATATCCAATATATACACCTGAATTTTTTTATTCAATAGATTTGCGGCGTAGCTCAACACGCAAAGCGCGTTGAGCTACGGAGTTTCGCACAGCGAAACTCCACGCCTTTGTTGTAGGGACTTGCGGTATGCTACCGCGTAGCGGATGTGAAACCCGCTGGCGGGGGCGGGATACACTTGTCCTTAAAATATTCATTCAGTATACTTCATAATATGGAGCGTCTATGGCGGAACAGTTGCAATTAGTTACATTTCAACTTGGAGAAGAACTCTACGGAGTCAACATACTCGATGTAAAAGAAATCGTCCGCGTTCAACCCGTACGCGCCGTACCAAACACACCATATTACGTTGAAGGCTTCTTCAATTTACGCAGCGAAATAATACCCGTCATCAACCTTCACAAACGATTTGCCCTAAAAAAGTGGGAAGCCGAACCAGAAGACGAACTCTTATCCGGCTTTGTAATACTCGATATTGACGGAATGAAACTAGGCGTAATAATCGACCGCGTTTCCCGCGTTGTTACAATAGAACAGACAGAAGTACAGCCGCCCCCTCAGATGTTAAGCGGAATAGGCGAAGAATACGTACAAGGCGTCGTGCGACAGGACAACAGCTACCTCATCATACTTAACATACGCAACCTGTTTAACCTAAAAGAACTCCAAAAACTCATTGAACGAAACTAACAGGCGGGAATGATTCGATTTATCTTGCAAAACCGCACAATAACTAGTAGATTAGTGATTGGTATTACGACTATTTCGACACAGCGGCGCTTTTACGGCGAGAAGTGTTGAAACAGTTCAAATCTAGGCTTGGACATTCAAAGCGCAACTTTGAAACCGCCTAATCTAATTTGGAGGAATTTGCATGATTATTTTGGTATTAAACTGCGGCTCATCATCCGCTAAGTATCAGGTGTACGATTGGGAAGCAAAAGATGTACTCGCAGTAGGCGTTGTAGAAAAAGTTACATTTCCCGGCTCTTGGATAGAACATAAACCCAAAGGCAAAGCCGAGTTCACCCTTAAGCAAGACTGCCCGACGCACACAGACGCGGTAGATTTAATCATAAAGACACTTATGGATAAAGAACACGGCGTACTTTCCGACATGAGCCTTATCAAAGCCGTAGGACACCGCGTTCTGCACGGCGGCGATAAATTCACAAAGTCCGTCATTGTAGACGACAACGCGCTCGAAGTTTTTGAGAAAGTCAAAGACCTAGGCCCGCTTCACAACCCCGCCAACATACAAGGCATAATCGCCGCAAAAAAAGTGCTGCCCAATGTGCCGCAATGCGCGATAATGGATACCGCGTGGCACCAGACCATGTCGCCGGAATCATTCCTGTACGCCCTGCCTTATGAGTGGTATGAAAAATACTCTGTGCGCCGTTACGGTTTTCACGGCACATCATTTTTATATGTCGCCAAACGCGCCGCCGTACTGCTTGGCAAAGACCCGTTAAAAACCAACCTCATCATCTGCCATATCGGGAACGGCTCTTCTATGTGCTGCGTAAAAGACGGATGTTCTTTTGATACAACGATGGGACTCACACCGCTCGAAGGCTTAATAATGGGAACACGCTCAGGAGACGCGGACTGCGCCATTCCGTTTTATGTTATGCGTAAAACAGGACTTAGCGCCGCGGATATGGAACAGGCGCTCAACAAAAAATCCGGCTTGCTTGGCATAACCGGAAAATATCAAGACAGACGCGACATCAGCAACGCCGCTGACGAAGGCGACCAACGCGCTCAGTTGGCGCAAGAAATGGAAGGATACCGTGTGCGCAAGTACATAGGCGCTTACTTCGCGGCGCTTGGCGGTAAATGCGACGCGCTTATCTTTACCGCGGGCGTAGGCGAGTTTTCGAATTTGATGCGGAAGAAATTTACACAAGGTTTGGACGCGATAGGCATGACGCTTGACGATGAAAAAAATGATATGGCGCATACCAGAAACGCCGAATTCCTCATATCGACCGGTAATTCTAAGATCCCGATATATGTGATACCGACAGACGAGGAACTAGTAATGACCGAGGACGCTTACGCCCTTATGAAAGGCACCTATGACGTACACACAAAATTCACATACTCTTTCCAGAGCAAAGATTATGTGAACAAGGCGCGCGCAGAAGGACTGAAGAAAGATCTGGCGAAAAATCCCGATTTGAAGAAGATTATAGCGTTGCCGCGCTAAAATAAACGGTATATTTGATATTAGGTTTGTCCGGCGGTAACACACGCCGCCGGACAAACCTGTCAGAAACCGCCATTGTGGATATTAAATCATCGTAAATATATTGCGATTAGCGCGCCGCGTTACTTGACAAGGAGAACGAAGTGTTGACGACTAAAAAATCAAATAATAAACATTGCATCGCGGCTTTACTAGCGATTAGCGCGCAGGCTTTGTTTTTAACAACCTGCGGCAACCCAATCATAGAAAGCATGATGACGGAAGAAACCAGCCAACAACCGCGAGGGGAAACCTTTAACACGGACGATGCGGACGGACTTAAGAACGCGCTCGCAGCCTACATAAACGAAAACAACAAGAGCCATTCCCAGTACAACCCAATCCCAATACAATTTACCGGCAGCGATTATCACGCCATCACAGCGGCTTTGTCAGGCGATCTAATAACAGACTACAGCTATTTATACCTTGATATGCGCGGGATGACAGGACTTGTCTCGATACCTGAAGATTGTTTTAACGCGGAAAAAATTTCCCAAAAATGTAAAATCATAGCCGTAAAACTATCACCGGTAGTTACCACAATTGACAAAGGCGCGTTTTCCTTAAACGCGGACCTTATATCGGTGTCAATGCCGGGCGTTAATGTTATCAGCGAAAAAGCCTTTTACAAAACATATTCACTACAAGAAATTTTTATGCCTTCAAGCCCGCCGAACACAGCCGGCGATTCGTTTTACGGCATAATGACAAATTTGCCTTTTATCATCCATGTTCCCGCCGGTACTTCATATAATCCAGGCTCCGACTATTTTGAGTGGGCGGAAAAGTATTTTGGCGCGAAGCATATTAATGTTCACTTTTTAGCGGATATGCCGGGGAATTAAAATAATTGAAAGAGTTGACGCCATGAACAAGCCTAAAACCGGTATAAGACGAATAGCTTTCTTTTGCCTGTTGTTCCTGCCGCTTTCTTTGCAAATCCTTGCGGCGGACGAATCAGACCCATTTTATAACGAGCTGTCATTTAGCTTAGGAGCCGATGCAAGCGGCTATTCCCCAACAGCGTTTTCACTTGGCGGCGTGTTTTCAGCCGATTACCGATTCTTACCCTTTTTGGCGGCCGGTTTAAACGCGGGCTATGGCGGTGATTTCGATCGACTGACTAACGCCGGAGCGCAG
>JAIRZA010000086.1 GCA_031267475.1 Spirochaetaceae bacterium
GATTCACCGGTATTTCATTCATAGCGCATCCTATTTTTTGACTTATTTTTACAAAGCCCGTTTACACAAGGTCATGCCTAAAACAACTTACCAGATGATCATTTACAAATCCGGAGGCCTGCATAAAAGCGTAAACTATTGTGGGTCCGACAAATGAAAAGCCTCGTTTTATAAGTATTTTAGAAATTTGCGTTGAAAGCGGTGTTGAAGACGGTATTTCTTTCATTGTGTTATAATAATTAACAATAGGTTTGCCGTCAACCCAATCCCAAAGCCACGCCGAAAAATCATGCCCTTGATCCCGCATAGCAAGATAAGCGCGGGCGTTCTTAACAGCCGATTCGATTTTCCGCCTATTATGAATTATGCGTTCAGTTCCCATAATGCGTTCTATGTCCTGCTCGCCATAATTTGCGATAATTTCCGGGTTCATATTATCAAACGCCTGCCGGTAATCACCACGCCGCCTTAAAATTGTAATCCAAGAAAGCCCCGCCTGCGTCCCGTCGAGCACAAGCGCCTCGAACAATCTGGCGCTATCCCGCAATGGCACTCCCCATTCTTCATCATGATAGCGCATATATTCTTTGTCGCCCAAACACCAGGGGCATCGTATCAATTCCACGTATAAAAATTTACAACGTATAAGGCAAAATTACAATGGACTTGTTCGACAACCCGGTCGCTTGCAAAATGCAGAGCATTAATGCTCTGCATTTTGCGGTTTCAAGCGAATGTACGGTTGAACCGGCAAAGCGGCGCGGTACTCCGCCTTACAATTTGCGAACAATTTCAACCATCTCAAAGACTTCAAATTCGTCTCCATTTTTTATGTCGTCAAAACCTTCAATGCTGATACCGCACTCAAAGCTGGCGGCAACCTCTTTCACATCATCCTTAAAGCGGCGCAGCGAGGCAATTTTGCCGGTATATATTACAGTATCACTACGTATCACATTAATTGACGCGCTGCGTTTTACAACACCGCTTCGCACATAGCAACCCGCAATAACGCCTGTTCTGGAAATCTTGAATACCTCCCGCACTTCCACATCGGCTATAACCTCTTCTTTCGTGTCCGGCTTCAAAAGCCCTTCCATAGCCTTTTGCATATCTTCGACAACACGGTAGATGATATTGTAACGGCGTATATCCACTTTTTCCTGATCGGCAAGTGATTTTGCCTTGGGCGTAGGACGCACGTTAAAGCCTATCAGTATCGCGTTTGAGGCGGAAGCAAGATCAACATCCCCTTCATTGATAGCGCCTGGCAGCGCCTGTATGACGGCAAGACGAACCTCTTTTGTGGACAACTGCTCTAGGCTCGCCCGCAAAGCCTCGACGGAGCCTTGGACATCGCCTTTGATGATTACCTTTAATTCCTGAATTTCGCCATCGCTTATGGTGTCATAAAGGTTGTCCAGTGTGATTTTGCGTATGTTTTTCGCGTCCTCAAAACGTTTAAGCTCTTGGCGCTTCGCAGAGAAACTGCGGGCTGTCTTTTCGTCTTCCACAACCTGCAACGGATCGCCGGCGTTAGGGATGCCCTCAAAACCAAGCACTTCTACCGGCATGGAGGGCGCGGCGCGGTCAATACGGATGCCTTTATCGCTAAAGATAGCCCTGACCTTGCCCGGCCATATACCCGCGACAAACGAATCGCCTATCTCCAACTCGCCTCTTTCAATAAGCACCGTAGCGACAATTCCGCGTCCGTGGTCTATACGCGATTCAAGAATTTTGCCTTCCGCGCTGCGATTATAATTTACACGAAGATCCAGCATTTCAGCCTGTAGCAAAATTGCGTCTATGAGTTTATCTATACCCTCTTTTTTCAAGGCTGAAAGTTCGACAAACATCGTCTGACCGCCCCATTCTTCCGGCTGCAGGCCAAGCTCCGAAAGCTGGCTTCTTACTTTATCTGGATTTGCGTCCGGTTTGTCTATTTTGTTGACAGCCACAATGATTGGGACATCCGCTTCTTTTGCGTGATTTATCGCTTCTATGGTTTGAGGCATCACGCCGTCGTCCGCCGCGACTACAAGGACGACAACATCCGTAACTTGAGCGCCGCGACTACGCATACGTGTAAACGCTTCGTGTCCGGGCGTATCAAGAAAAGTGATATTGCCGTGCAATGTTTCCACCATGTAAGCGCCAATATGCTGCGTTATACCTCCGAATTCGCCGGAAACCACATCAGCGCTGCGGATTGCGTCAAGCAACTTTGTCTTACCGTGATCTACGTGCCCCATGACGGTAACAACAGGGGAACGCGGAGTCATAGAGTTTATATCATCCACTTCAGTTTCTATCAAAGTTTCATCGTACAAGCTGACGATATTAACATCCGCCCCGAATTCGCCGGCAAGTATAGCCGCCGTCTCCGAATCGATCTGCTGATTTATTGTTACCATCTGCCCCATGCTCATAAGTTTAGCTATGAGGTCGGACGCTTTAAGATTCATCTTCCGGGCAAGTTCCGAAACAGAAACAACTTCCATTATGTCTATGGATTTTGGTACAGGATTCGCAGCCTGCGCCATGCGTTTTTTAGTCTGGAGATGTTTTTTCTCCATCTCGATTTCTTTATCGCGGCGCTGATACTCCGGCTTTTTTGCCTTAAACGTGCGTTTTACCGCAGGCTTATTATCAGCGGTAGGAGGCGTGGCAGTCCGCGGCGCTCCGGGACGAGGCGCTCCGCCATGACCGGGCGGACCATAAGGCGCGGGTTTGAACGGACGGCCGCCGTAAGTCCCGCGCTGCCCGTTATTAGGATAGCGTCCGCCGCCGGAAAAGTTATTCGGACCTGCGCCGCCCGGCCCGCGTCCGCCTTGCCCTCCGGGAGCCGCCCCGTTGTAGCCGCCGCCGCCCTGACCTCCGGGCGCCGCCCCGCCGTAGCCGCCGCCCTGACTTCCGGGCGCCGCTCCGCCATAGCCGCCGTATCCGCCGCGCCGGGGATTAGCGCCGCGTCCAACATAAGTCGCAGGCCGCCGCCCGTCGTTTCTGAACCCCTCGTTATGAGAAGCGCCGTCATGATTATTCGCGCCGCCGTAATTGGAGCCGCTATGATTGGGTCCCCCGTAGTTAGCGCCGCCGTGATTCGGCCCGCCATAGTTGGGATTGCCATAATTGTTGGATCCGCCGTTATAATTTGAGCCGCCGTAGTTGGAATTGTTACGCGGCGGTTTAGGACCGATAAATTTACCGCCCACCCTGCCAACCTGCACGGCGGGACGCGCCGTCTCTTTATAGACGCTGACATGGCTTACCTGCGCCGGGGCCGCGCCGGCTGTTGGCGAGCCATTAGCCGGCGTACCAGTTACTGGCGAGCCGTCTTTTTCACCGGCGGCCGGCGGCGCAGCCGAGTCCGCCGGACGCGCCGCCTCCGCCTGTGGAGCTTTTACATCCGCAGGCGGCGAAATTTCCGCCGGTTGAGCGCTTGCCGGCTGCGGGACATCCGGCAGCCGCTCAAGCGGCGGAGGCGCAACTGTCTCCGGCGGCGAAACATCAGCCGGACGCGAAACTTCCGCCGCCGGAGAAACGCTCGCCGCCGGTATATCCGTTACAGGCGGCGTATCCGCTGCCGGCGGCATTTCTGTTACCGGAGGCAATGAAACCGCCGAAGGCTGTACGGTCGAATCAGCGACGGGCGGTGAATCGGCCGCCGCCGCCGGCGTTGGCGGCGGCGCGGAGGTATCAATATGCGGCCGCCCGGTCAACTCCGCGTCCGGTTTAGGCGGCGCTCTGCGAGCAACCACTTTTACCTTTAGCGCCGGTTTTTCAGCGGCGACGGCAGATTCTCCGCCGGGCTGCGCGTTATCCTGAACAGGTGTTTTCCTGACTTTGACGACTTTTTTCCGCTCCGGTTCCGCAGGCTTATTGCCGCTTTCCGGTACAGCGTTGTTTTTAAGGCCAGCAAGTTCCTTTGGCCGTTTAATCAATTCCGCCTTGGGTTTTAGAGAGTTTTCTGTATCAGCCGTCATTTTCCTTCCTAAAAATTATTCCTCGTACTCAAAACTTAGTCCTATACCGCAGTTAGGACAGCTTGTCATATCCGTAGTTATTTTAACCCCGCATTCAGGGCATACTAATTCATCTTCATCATCAACATCCTCATACGAAGCGTCTGTGGAATCAGCGTCTGCTTCAATCTCTTCGCTTTCTTCGGACTGCTCCGGCGCATTCATTTCCTGAACGGCGGCGGGGTCTTCATTAGGCTGAGGTTCTTCTTCCGAATCGTCCAGTCTAACCTCGACCAACTCGTCAATCAGGCTGCGCAGAGCTTCAATCTGCTCCCCGCTTAAACCTTCAATAGCGGCAAGCCGCTCATCGTCCGCGTTGATAAAATCTTCGATGTACTCGATACCGTTCTGCGCGAGCAAAGAGGCGACCGCCTCGTCAACACCGGGCAGTTCTGTAATCGCCGAAATTTCATCTTCATACTCGTTGTCGCCAAACAAACGCGAAGCCGCGGCGCGCGGCTCGGATGTAATATCCATTTCCTCAAACTGCGCATAAGTTTTAACGTCAATATCCCAGTCAACAAGTCTGTTAGCAAGCCGGACATTCAGGCCTTGTTTGCCTATCGCAAGCGAAAGCTGACTCTCGCTCACTATCGCAAGCGCCTTGTGCTTAGTCTCGTCCAAAATTATAACTTCCCGCACCTCAGCCGGTGAAAGCGCGTTTTTTATAAAATTCTGAGGGTCGGGATCATATTTCAGAACATCAATCTTTTCACCCTCTAGCTCCCTGATGATCGCTTGAATCCGCGCGCCTTTAAGTCCGACGCACGCGCCGACCGGGTCAACATCGTCCCTTGCGGAATAGACCGCCAGCTTGGAACGGTAGCCGGGCTCGCGAACTATTTTATGAATCTCAACCGTTTTATCGTAAATCTCCGGCACTTCCAGTTCGAATATCGCGCGGACAAAATCGGTATGTGTGCGCGAAAGAACAACTGAAAGTCCTGTGTCCGTCTTTTCAACCTTAAAAATAAGAGCCTTGATGCGGTCGTTTACATGATAAATTTCACGCGGCGACTGATATTTTTTCGGCAAAACGCCTTCAATCTTGCCTAAATCAACATAAATTGTGCCGTTTCGCTCGCGTTGATAATAGCCGATAATAATTTCGCCTTCTTTATCCTTGTATTCGGCGTAAAGGCTGTCCTTGCGAATGTCGCGTATTGATTTTGTGGCGGTCTGCTTGGCGTTTGCGATAGCCAGTCTGCCAAAATCTCTAGGAGCAAGCTCTATAAGGATTTCGTCGCCTTCCTCAGCGTCCGGATTCAACATTCTTGCTTCATCTAATTCTATCTCGACAGCCGGGTTGTACACTCCGTCAACTATCTGTTTACGCGCAAAGATAGAGACATTGCGTTTTCCATCATCAAAACGAACTTCGGCGTTTTCATCGCTGCCAAATTTTTTTTTGTACGCCGAAAGCAGCGTATCTTCAACAATTTTGATCGCTAGTTCTTCAGAAATATTTCGTTCTTGCGCAAGCTGGAGGATGGCCTCCGTTACATCCGTCGCCATCAGAGCGCCGCCTCTTCTTTCTGCGCGTCAGACGCGGCGGACGCAAAGGAAGTAAGTTTTGCCTTAGCTATGACGCTGTAAGGTAAATTGATCATTCCATTTTTCCCCTTAATAACAATATGAGTATCACCGGCATTCATCAGAATGCCGCTCGTCCAATCTGAAATATCCGTCCGGTAACAAGTAACCGGCTTCCCTACATAGTGAATAAATTCTGAACCATCTTTTATTTTACGCTCAATACCCGGGGACGAAACCTCGACATATATATCTTGTTTGGGAAAGGCAAGCTCAAGGCGCGGAAGAATAGCTCGATGGACGCTGGCGCAATCGTTGATGCCGACAGTCTCGTCTTTGTAAATTATAGCCCGCGCCAGCACACTACCTTTATGCTGCGAGACCGAAAGTTCTACAAGTCTCATTTTTAGTCCTTCGACAACCGCCTCAATCGAGTCAAACAGTTGATCCGCCGCTCTCGGCGTATACTGCATCTTTCCTCCAAAAAAAAGGGGCTTTTTGAAGCCCCTTTTTTAATCCCATTCAATTATGTTATTAGCGTAACAAGGCATAAATAAAAAGTCAATACACTGTCCGTACTCGTCAGCAATTCCGAATTCAAAAACTATCAGAGATTTCTCCCGCAGATGGAGAGCAAAAGTCAGTTCAATTATGGTACAGATACCGGTTCATTTCATAACGTAAGCCCTAAAAAAGGCATTCCGCCTTGCAGTAAGGCCATTATCGGACTCCCGTCAGCCAAGTTTGCCCATCGAAACAGCCTAAAGAGTTCTTTACTAATCCATGTTTTCTTATTCTTACCGTCTTAATTTTCAGCATTTTTTTCGAATTTGGAATTACTGTGAAACCTGCTGGCGGGCGGGCTTGACAGTTTTTCAGATTTTATGGCAATATATCCTTCTATGAAAACTATTTTTGTAAAACCAGCGGACGTTACGCGGAAGTGGTTCCTTATTGACGCCGAAGGAAAGGCGCTAGGACGATTAGCGTCTAAAGCAGCCGCAATTGTTCGTGGAAAAGAAAAGGCGGTGTTTGCGCCGCATCATGAACTCGGCGATTATGTCGTGCTTATAAATGTTGGTAAAATCACAGTAAGCGGACGGAAATACGACGAAAAGCTATATCACCACCACACAGGTTTTCCGGGCGGCCTTAAAACTCAAACGTACAAGCAACTTTCTAACCGGCGGCCTACCGCGCCAGTAGAAGCCGCCATTCGCGGGATGCTGCCCAAAGGCCCCTTGGGCAGAAAAATATTTAATAACGTAAAAATCTACGCTGGCAGCGAACATCCGCACGCCGCGCAGAATCCCGAAAAGATTGATTTTTAACTGGTTTACAGCCGGTTTTTTGTCTAAAGAGGTATGTTGTGATTAGAAATCTTGGTATTGGAACTGGCAGACGAAAAACTTCCGTCGCCCGTGTTTATGTACGCGATGGCAGCGGCAAAGTTACCATCAACGGCAAACTGTTGAACGAGTATTTTACACAAGGCGAACACGCAAACATCGTACGCTCGCCGCTAATGGTAATTGCCGGCGAAAGTAAATTCGATGTACTCATCAACGTGTACGGCGGCGGCACAAACGGCCAGGCCGGAGCTTGCCGGCACGGACTCTCTCGCGCTTTGTGTCAGGTTGACGAGGATAACTATTCCAGCCTGCGGAGAAACGGGTTCTTAACCCGCGACAGCCGCATGGTTGAGCGCAAAAAATACGGTCAAGCCGGAGCCCGCAGACGCTTTCAATTTTCAAAACGCTGAACAAGACAGGCTAACGCTTGTTTTCGTTCAAACGGACGGATGAGACCCGTTCAAGCCGGCGTACCGCCGGCGCGTACATTCATTCGACCGGACGACATAGGCTGATTAATGGCTTGGCGGACAAATGTTAATTCAGTTAGGCGGGAAAAGCAGGAAAAGCGAGAAAAAAAGACTGCGGACAAGCAAGAAGCATTGCAAGACGCTTTACACCTTGTCGCCCGCGCTGAACAGTTTAGCGCGGGACTTTTGTTAAAACTTCAAAAAAAAGGCCATAGCAAAACTGATTCTACAGCGGCCGTTGAAAAGCTGACCGAAATAGGAATGTTGGACGACAACCGCTACGCCCGCCTTTGGCTTGAGGCGCGAATGAAACGCCGTTCAGAGTCCCCGCGGGAACTGTCGCGCGCCCTCTGCGGAAAAGGCATACGGCGCTCCATTGCGGCGGCGGCGCTAAAAAGCATCTTGTCTGACGAAGACGAAGAGCCTGTGCCAAGCTGTGAACTAGCGCTTTTGCGCCGCTTTATGGCGAAAAATGGCCTTAACGAATTAACCAGCGTTAATCTACGGGAAAGACTACGTTTCGAAGGCTTTACCCCTGAAATTTTGGACTATTTAGTTGATGAATAACTTTATTTGCAAGGAAAAAGGCGATGGAACTCGCCGCTTTTGACGCAATTGTTTATGGGCGCGTTCAGGGCGTAGGCTTTCGCTACTATGCGCGCGCCGAGGCCGCGCGTTTTGGCGTTTCCGGCTGGATTCGCAATAATCAGGGCGGAGAAGTAGAAGTCCGCGCGGAAGGCAGCCCTGAAAATCTAAAACAGTTCCTTTCATGGATGCATAAAGGCCCGCCGTCCGCCAAAGTTGATTCGGTGGATGTCCATTGGCGCGAGCCCTGCGGAACATATAAAGGCTTTGTGGTGGATTATGGATTATGACTTATGAAAAATAAGCCGCCGCTCGTCATATTCTTTTTTTTGTTTAATTTACAGTTTGCCGCTTCACTAGATTTTACCGTACAGGGCGGAGTGGATTATTCATCATATCCGCAGGATGACAAAAATTACATGAACACCACATTCACGCCGGAATTTTTACCCATAGCGCAAGCCGCGCTTAAAGGCGATTTCGCAGGTATGTATAACTACAACGTAAGCTTTGGCAACGACCCAATCTGGCGCAACATGGCCGGCGGCGACATAGGCTATTATTTTGGAAACGTCGATATAGGACTAGGATTTTTTACCGGCGTCAGCGATTTTACATTTGAATACATCGATGTTGGTTTTTCAGGACGGGCGGGAGTCGAATTTCCGGGCGTATTTCTGGTAAACGCCGGATTTGCGTCCAGTTTGAATAAAGGCACAGGCATAGCCGGAAGCGCCTCGCGGCAGGCCTTCAACGCCCAAGCCGGTTTTTGGCTTCCTAATATTTTCATCATTACTAACTTCCAGATGAAAAATTACATTGAGCAGACAGAAACTTCAACAGTCGATACAAGCAGCGTAAGATACAGCGGCTCCATGGAGCTTTTTTCAAAAAATACACCATACCGCATACGCTTTTCGTTTGGCTGGCAGACATTAAGCCGCGTAGTAGATGAATCCGGCGTCTTGGGAGAAGCGAATTACAATGCTTTTCTGGCGGGATTTCGTTTTTATTCCCAGTCAAGCAGCACTTTCGCGTGGTTTATCGAAGGCGAAGCGCTTTCTGACATCAACAACGCTAAAACAATAGCGGTATTTTATAACGCCTCCATAGGCCTTATTTTTTCGTATCCCGAAAGGTAAGTCAATTCCATCCGGCGGACGAATAGCCAAGCAAATTGACCGCCGCGCCGTGAATCAACCTGAATCAATAAGGACTTTCTTTCCGTAAAAATTTACGCAGAATCTGCTTTTCCCGCGCCGTGAGCGCCGCGAATTCAAGCGTCAAACTCTCTTCATTGCGAATTATACGGCAGACAGGGGCGAGTATCGCGCTGCCGGCACGAAGCGAACAGCCGGGCAACTCCGTCATAAGCGCTAAATTTCTGGTCAAACGAGACTGTTCCGGCATAAAAACCACCCCGTCTTGTGATATTTTTATCACCTTTCCGGTAATAAGCGCCCCCGTTAAAGGATTAGTTATTATCATAGCCATATCTTTTGAATTTTTAGGCCTAACGGCAAGATGATTAACCCACTCAACAGCCGAAATATGAGGCCGAAGCGTCTCGCGCAAGCAGTCTAACGAGCGCTTGTCCAAATGCGCCTCGTTTAACAAGCAATCCACATTCAAAAGTTTAGCTTTCCTGCGCTCTTTATCAGAGAAAAGCGGACCGTACAGCACAGTCGCCGCGCAGACTTCGGGAGGACGCTCGTTGCGGATAAACGAGATAAGCGTCTTCCAATGACGCGGAAAATCAGCCGCGCTGACAATGAGCCCGTCCGGTGATATTTCATCAATGTTGTCCATCGCTTTAAGAACGTGTTGATAATGAACTATCTCCGCGCCCAGATCTTTCACATAGTCCGCTATCTGTCTGTATGTTTCAGACGCGCCAAGCACCAGCAATAACTTCATTCAAAAACCCCGCCGCTATTCTGTACCAAGATTTTGGACTAAATAATCGACTATCGTCCAAACATCTCCGGAACGGCGCAGATAATAAGTATACCGTTTACGCTCTGTGTAGTTTCCAATCTTAAATTTTTCCAGCACACTAACAGTACCCTCGTCTTCGTTGTACGTGGTTCGCTCTATCGTAAATTCGTAAGGTATAGCGCTTATATCACCGTCTATAATTTGACTGCTTAAATCCCCCCGGTATTTAGCCAGCATCCGCCGCCGCCCTTCCTCCGATTCGGCGCGCCACATACGCCCGCGCGCCGCGTCCCTAAGAAGCATCTGCTCAAGATCGATATATAAAAAGAATTTCTCCCACTGGGATTTTTGGCGGCTGTTCAGCGTCCACTCGACAACCTCGTCCGGCGGTAGATGCTCCCTTATGTAAACCGCCTGCGTTTCTTCGTCTAATGCGACAGGCACTCCGCCGGAATCCAGTATGGCGGGGGCGTGTATATGCAGATTCAAGCGGTTAGACTCAACCGCTTGTTGACCGGCGCTTTCGTTTCTAGGCGGAAGCCCGCTTAACGATACAAAAAACGAACCGTCGGTATTATTTGACGCGACCGGCTTTAAGAGCTCAGGATAGAATTTAGCTTGCACGATATAGGAGCCCGGTTTGTCCACGAGCCGCCAGTTGCGTATATTTTCGGTAAAAGAAAACGATTCGCCGGGTGCAAGACTTAACTCGCGAAAAAAAACTTGCTGCTGCCCGACACGCTTTCTTGTTAAAACATCGGCGGCTTCAAGCAGGCGGTTAGCCAGCGTCCGGACATCAAAATCAAGAGAAAAGGCTCT